>DAOWNP010000087.1 GCA_030642545.1 Desulfobacteraceae bacterium
AAAAAATCCCAATAAAAATCTTATTGTAATAAAACTCCCCTCCCAATAATCTATTTACAGGATGGAAGATTTATTAAGTAATTTACGATAACATATATAATAGTATGAATTTTTATTCATCCTGATTATAACAGGTTCTACAACAGAAAAGACACCTCTCAGACTCTTTTAATGCACTCTCTTCACTAATTACAAGATCAGCTTCAATAAAAGATTTAATTCTTTCATCTACAGGAAGCTCAGGCATCTTCACTCTTTCAATATGCTTAATACCAGGAACCGATTCAAAAATAGATTCAGGTATATTTTTCTCAAATAACGAGTTTTCAGGAGATGTTACTTTTTCACCCTTAAGATACAGATCTATAGATCTTGCAGCTCTCCTGCCTCCCCCTATAGCTTCTACAACAAGCGATGCACCAGTTGCAGCATCACCACCTGTAAAGATATAAGGTATATTGGTTTGAAGCGTTTCAGGATTAACAGAATCAATAGTATCCCACCTTGTTGTAACAAGCTGATTAACTCTTATATCATTTTTATTCTCTTTAAAAGA
Organism: Desulfobacteraceae bacterium; assembly: GCA_030642545.1. Classification (GTDB taxonomy): domain Bacteria; phylum Desulfobacterota; class Desulfobacteria; order Desulfobacterales; family DAOWNP01; genus DAOWNP01. The sequence continues at coordinate 557 of DAOWNP010000087.1, forward strand.
GACATCAGGACCTTGACCAATTGCTGTAATTAACATATCAAGTTCTATTACTGTTTCAGATCCTTTTATTGGGACAGGACGTCTCCTGCCACTTGCATCAGGTTCTCCAAGCTCCATTTTCAGGTATTCCAAACCTTTTATATGCCCGTTTTCATCTGCCAAAACTTTTTCAGGGGCTGCAAGAAAAACGAACTTAACTCCTTCATGCTCTGCTGCTTCTATTTCAACCATATTAGCCGGCATCTCATTCCTGGTACGCCTGTATATTATATAAACTTCCTCAACACCTAATCTGATTAAAGTACGAACACAGTCAATAGCAGTATTTCCACCACCTATGACAGCACATTTTTTTCCTATTTTTATTTCTTTATCACTGTTTCCCTGCTGAAACAACGAAAAATTACTCAAAAAATTTATCCCTGTAAAACAGCCTTTTAAATCTTCACCTTCTATTTTTAATGCATAATCTTTCCAGGCTCCTATTCCAAGAAAAACAGCATCATAACCTGAAGCTACAAGTGAATTAATCGTAAAATCAGTTCCTAATTTTACATTTGGATGATGCTCTATTCCAAGATTTAAAATACCTTCAATTTCCCATTCCAAAACCTCTTTAGGCAGACGATATTCAGGAATTCCATACCTGATCATTCCTCCTAATTTAGGTGTCATATCAAATATAGTTACATCATGCCCTACTCTTTTTAGAAAAAAGGAACAACTTAAACCAGCAGGGCCTCCTCCTATAACAGCAACTTTTTTGCCGGTAGACGGAGCACATGTTACAGGCAGATGTTTTCCAGAATTCATTTCATAATCAGCAACAAATCTTTTAAGCTGGTTTATAGAAACAGCATCATCTTCCACGCCTCGTCTGCATGTATCTTCACAAGGATGAGGACAAACCCGGCCACAGGCTAAAAGCAGGGGATTACGTTCTCTTATTGTATTAACAGCTCCTTCAAAGTCATGATTTTTGATCTGTCTTATATATTCAGGTATATCAATTTGAGCAGGACAAGTCTGAGTACAAGGAGCAATAGCGTCATCATTTCTATTAAAATCAAACAGTCTTTCTGACATGGTTTTAACAGAAATTATAGATTTAGGACAAACATCTTCACAAGCTTTACAACCAACACATAAACACTCATCAACAACAGGATACCCGTCATGACCAATTTTAATAGCATTAAACATACAGGCATTTACACAATCACCAAGACCGAGACAGCCTATTGTACAATCACGTTTACCACCATAAAAATTTGACATGGCATTACAGCTCAAAACACCGCTGTAAATAAATTTATCAAATGCTCTGTTTCCACCTGTACAACTATTTTTTGAAACAACAGGTTCAGACAATCCAGCAACAAGACCCATAACAGCAGCTACAGCGGCAGATGCTTCTTCATCTACTGCAACACACAAATCAGGTTGTGCTATACCATCAACAACAGCTGCAGCTGCAGCAGAACACCCTGCAAATCCACATCCGCCACAATTAGCTCCGGCAAGCAACCCTTCTATTTCAGTTATTCTTGGATCTTCATACACATAAAATATTTTAGATGCTATACTAAGGACAGAACCACATGCAGCACCAAGTCCAAGCATAAACAAAATTGCTTCAGTCACTATTTCCTCCTAAAAAGAAAATTGTAAATTTCTTGTTTTTTACACCATTCCTTTAAATGCAAAAAATGCCATTGCTATGATACCTGCTGTAATAAGTCCTATTGATGTGTCCTGAAGAGGTTTTGGAACCTTTGCAAGAAGAATTCGCTCTCTTACTCCTGCAAAAAGAATTAAAGCAAGACCAAACCCTACAGCATAACTAAATGATGAAATAATTGTCTCAATAAATGTGTAATCCTCTTTAATATTTATCAGGCATGCACCCATAACAGCACAGTTTGTTGTAATTAAAGGAAGAAAAATACCAAGCCCTGCATATAATGCAGGCATACTTTTTTTAAGAAACATTTCAACAAATTGAACAAGAGAAGCAATAACAAGTATAAAAGATATGGTTCTTAAATATTCCAGATTAAATGGCTTAAGAATAAACGCATTGGTAAGCCATGTAATTATACCGGCTAATACCAGTACAAAAACAACAGCCATAGCCATTCCAGTCGCGGTTTCCATTTTCTTGGAAGTACCAAGAAAAGGACAATTTCCTAAAAATTGAGCAAGCAGTATATTATTTACAAATATGCAACTAATAGCAAGGACTATATAATCGCTCATTTTATTCTCCTATTTATTTCCTACTAAATTCATTATACAAAGCATAAGACCGAGACAAATAAATGCTCCAGGAGCTTCAACCATAAAAGCAAATGGCTGGTAGTCAGCTCCGAAAAGTGAAACACCAAAAAGTGCTCCTGTACCTATTATTTCTCTAACCAAACCAATTGCAGCAAGAGATAGAGTAAAACCAACACCAATACCCAATCCATCTGCTGTTGATGGAATAACGGGGTTTTTAAATGCAAAAGCCTCAGCCCTTCCAAGTACTATACAATTTACAACAATCAATGGTATAAAAATTCCCAGCTTAAGAAACAGAGGATACGTAAATGCCTGCATCAAAAGCTCAACCACTGTAACAAATGTTGCTATTATAATGATAAAACATGCTATCCTGATTTTTGTCGGTATAATACTTCTTAACATTGATACAAGTATATTTGAACAAATAAGAACAAACGTTGTAGCAAGTCCCATACCAATTCCATTTTCAACTGTTTTTGTCACAGCCAGCACAGGGCATAAACCAAGAACAAGTCTAAACGGTGGTATTTCTGCCCACAACCCTTTAACAAATTCCTGGGTAATTGATTTTGCCATATCTATATCTCCTGATTTATTATTTGGAATAGGCTTTAAGTTTTTCTTTTAACTTATTCTCTAATCTATTATATATATTTACTGCATCAGTTGCTGCAAGACAAACACCACGAGATGTTATAGTAGCACCACTTAATGCATCAATAACTCCTCCGTCAGGCTTTACCTTAAAACCTTCTGCAACAGGCAGGTCTTTAAACTGGGCTGCAAATTTAGGATCTGTTTTAGCTTTAGAGCCTACTCCTGGAGTTTCACTGTGAGTTGTAACACCAACTCCAATTAAAGACCTGGTCTCTATATCAACACCAACCATAAGTCCTATATTTCCTTCAAATCCTTTTCCATAAGTCTCAAAAGCAATAGCTTTAACCCTGCCATCAAACTTGCCTACAAAAAAACTGATCTCTTTTTCACCATCTTTGAGTTTAAACCTGTCAATCATAGGGTCATTAGAGCATCCTGCCAGAATTTCTTTTATAGCAGGTGCTTTTTCAAACTTTAACTGCTGGAATTCAATTTTTTCACTTGTGTTTTGTTTTACTGATGCCAGTATACCTCCTGAGAAGGCACTAAGAATCGTTAAAACAAGAACCATATTTATTAGATCACGCATTTTTTATACCGTCCTTCCCATAGCTCTTGGTCTGATTTTATCTATGATAGGATTTGCCAAATTTATTAAAAGAATAGCAAATACAGTTCCATCTACATAAACACCTATATTACGGATAAGAATAGTCATAATACCTATTGCTGCTCCATAAATAAGCATGGGGATAAAATTAACAGGAGATGAGGAATCTTCTGTTGCAAGAAAAAACGCTCCAAATAGTGTATAACCAGAAAACAGATGTATAACCGGACCGGCATAAGCTGTAGAATCTGCCATTTTAAATATAAATGCCGTAACACAAATCCCCAATAAATAGGAGACTGTGATCTCCCATCTTGAAAAACCTCTTATTATTAAATAAACTCCTCCAAGAATTAAACCAAAACCACATGTCGTACCTATGCCTCCTGTCTGCTTTCCTGAAAGCAGATCTATGGCACTTAAAGATTCTATTGATGAAACCCCAAAATGTTTTAAAGCTGCAAGCGGATAAAGGACAAAATATTCAAAATCATAATTAATCAGAGCCTGGTCAAAATCAAAAAGGTCTTTCCATGCTATCATAAGTATTGCCATACCAACTAATACTGGATTAAATGGATTTCCTCCCAGCCCTCCGAAAATCTCTTTACCTATAATAACACAAACAAAAGTACCTGTTATAACCGCCCACCAAGGCATTGTAGGAGGAAGCATCATAGCAAATAAAAGCCCTGTTAATGCAGCATTTCCATTTCCAACAGTAGGAGTTCTTTTTGTTATTTTATTCATTATCAGTTCCCAGAATATTGCTGTTGCAACAGACAGAGAAATAACTCCAAGAGCAGGAGCTCCATATTGGATAAGACCGGCTATTAAAGCAATTAATGCAGCCAGCATAATATGATAATTTTTAGTCGTTATACTGCTCCCGTCATGCCAAAAAGGAGCATGAGATACAATGTATTTCTTCTGTTTATGCATTTTCTGCCTCCACTGTATTGTTTCGGGTAAGTTCATGTTTAGCAAGCTTTATATATTGAAATACAGGTATTTTAACCTGACATACATAAGCACACAAACCACAATCAATACATGAAAAAAGATCATAATTATCTGCGGCTTCGTCATATTCACCATTTTCAAGAAATCTTATCAGTAAATTAACAGGCACGTTTGCAGGACAAATCCTTACACATTCTCCACAATTTATACATGAGTTATCCAATATTTCAGGGATATCCTCTCTATCCTGAATCATTATTGCATCTGTATCAGGCAAAACAGGATGAAGGTCAGAATAGATAGCTGTACCGGTAAGAGGGCCGCCTGTAATAATTCTATCTCTCTCGTTTACATCTATTTTAAGATGAGACAAAATTGTATTTATTGGAGTGCCCATAGTAGCAGAAATCAGATTTGTACTTCCGTCTTTATTTATTACAGTAATAAGCTTGCTATCAGGAATACCTGATTTAACAGATACCGCTCCTATTGCTGCAACAGTTTCAGCATTTATTATCTTTACGCCTGCATCTTCTGTCGTTTTTCCAGCTATAACCTTTCTACCCATGATATTTTGGGTAATCAGCATATGAGATGCATTAGGGTAAGTAAGCTCAACAGTTTTAACAGATACACCGGCAGATTGTGCTTCACTTGCAAGAGATTCAGGAACCACAATGGTAAAATTATCTATTCCTGTTGCTTTTTTAATAAAACTTATACCTGCCTTTACCTCTTCAATCCTGTTTTTAATAATATACTGATTGTTTAAGATTAAAAGATCAGAATCTATCCCTGTAATTACTATTGAATCAACAGGTTTATCCGAGTTAATTAGCACTGTTTCAGAAACAACTCCCGGAAAATTTTTTATGATTTGATTCAAGCTGTTTCCAGAAGCTTTTTTAAAGGATTTACCAAACTCCTTATTCACCTTACCATTTGACGTAGTTTTTACTGTTACAGCAGTATAGTTTTTCCCAAAATTCCCTGAAAAAGCTTCAATTCCAGTTACTTCTCCGGTTACAGATGGAACAAGCACCTCTTCGCTGTCATTAAACACAGAAAGAATATCCCCGGCACTAATCTTATCTCCCGGCTGGATCAAAAGAGAATCCTTTTTTGAATATTCTTTATCAACAAAAAAAATAACCGATTCAGGGGTTTTTATACTATCTACTGTTTTTGTTATATCCAATTCTTCATATTGAAGTACTGGTGGAAATAATCCAATGAATGATCTTTTTATCATTTTCCTAACCTTAAAATTATGTCATATGAAGTTTATACTTAATTTAATAATTCAGCTAAAACAAGCCGTACTTTACTTTTTTAAAGCTGCATTACATGACATTCCGAACACTTTACAGGACCGGCATCATTATCTTTGTGACAATTTATACACTGAGCGTGAAATGCATCTGATTTTATATGCAGATTCATACTTTTCCCCTGACCTTCAATATCTTCAGGTTCATGACACTCATTGCAAGTCTCCTGAGTCTGCCCACCTTCACCCAACATATGACAATCAGCACATGCTTTTTCACTATCTGCTTCATGATGATTTTCATCTAACTCATGACAATTTTCGCAGCTTTGTGGAACAGCTGTGGACTCTTCTGATACATGACACTCCGAGCATGCCATAAAAGAAGCCTCATCATCCTCATTATGATGATGGCAATCCGTGCAGGAAAGACCATAACCGGAATCAGAAGCGTGCGTACTATGTGTAAACAACACTTTCCCGGCTTTACATTTAAACATTAACCTCACAGGCTTTTCAGGAGTTTTAACAGGAAAAGCAGCATAACATATTATTCCCACAAGAAATAATATGACAGCCATAATTACTGCAATTTTAAAATCCTTACGAACATTCATGGTATTACCGTTCCTTAAAAAAATTGATCATTAAAACAGCAACTACTATTATTTAAAATACACAAACATAACATCAGCCATTAAAGCATAAGCTATGGTTAAACCTGAAAATTCACAGCTTCTTTGAGCTTACGATTACGCTTCAAAAAAACCTTTAAATTTATTATAGCTTAAGTATATGACCAAACCTAAAAATAAAATTAAGTACCACAACAAGTCACTGCTTGCAAGTTATTTTTATTTTGCCAATCTCAACCTAAGTAACGTGGACATAACTTTATAACCCCACAACTAACTTATCTTTTTATAAGTTATTCTATTTCCAAATTCCTTAACTCAATTGAAAATCCCTTAAAAATTCATGAACAGGCAGCATAATAACAGAATTCTTTGTCTTTTTTCGTTTTAGATCATATACAACCTGCACAACTTTTGAATTTTTCAAAAGATTACCAAACCTAAACAATGCAGGAGAAAAATTATCATCTCCTGTTTTTACCTCAATCATCATCACAGGTTTATTATCAATAACTACAAGAAAATCTACTTCATGCTTTTCCTTATCTCTTAAATAATAAAGCCCTGCTCTGCTTCCTGCAATATCCTCAATAAAATGTAATTCCCTAAGTAAAGCACAGGCAACCGTATTTTCAAGTTTTGCACCAAAGTCACCGTCAACAGCACCTGTATCGTATAAGAAATATTTGGTTTCTTTTAATATGCTGCGTGTAATATTCCTGCTATATGGTCGGACAGGAAATATAATATACAGGTTTTCAAGAATTTGTAACCAATGTTTCACAGTATGGGCAGATACCTGAAGATCATTGGCAAGAGAAGTAAATGAAACAGCAGAACCAACACGAGCCCTCAAAAGGTCAATTAATATTTCAATAGATTTGATATCCCTTACTTTTTCAAGGTCTAAAAGATCTTCACGAATAATAGTATCTATATGTACCCGCCGCCATCGCTTTGCAAACCGGTTATCACTTTTTATATAAGGCTCAGGGAATCCACCAAATTCAAGAAGCTTATCCAGAGCCAAATCAGATTTTTCAGGCAAATATTGACAAATTTCTTTTACCGTCAACGGATGAAGGCGGAAAGGGAAAAAACGCCCTGCAAGCGAATCCCCTCCTTTCTTATATGTATCTAACCGTGCAGAACCAGTTACCAGTAATGCAGGTTGAATACCTTCTGTATCATATATACCCTTAATCCATGACTTCCAGTTTTTTTATTTGTGAAGTTCGTCAAAAATTACCATCTCCACATCCCGCGTCCACTCTTCAGCATGAATAATCTTTCGATCAAAATTAGAATCATAATTCAAATATTCATACACCGGCAACAACTGCTTTGACATAGTAGTTTTTCCTACCTGACGCGGACCAGATACAAGAATAATCTTTTTTTTCAAATCCTCTTTTATATATTTTTCAAGATAACGTTCCATACCGCTATTTTGAAGTAAACTTCAAAATAGTCAAGACTATTCTGAAGTTTGCTTCAAAATAGTCAAGCACATGCTTGGCCTCCCCTAACCCTTAAAGAATTCAGTTAAAAATTTAATTTTACAAAAATACTCGACAGGCTGTTACGGAATAAAAATTTCTTCAAGTTCAAGGCTAAAAATCAATTTAACCGCAGGCATACTTAGTTGTATTCCGAGGATTAAATTTATTTTTTAACGCAGAAATTTGGATAAATTAGTGTTTTGTAACAGCCTGTCGAAGACTGTTACAAAACAAATTATTATTATGTATTATGAAAATACTGATAATACCAAAAAAGATATATTAAAAAAAC
>DAOWNP010000145.1 GCA_030642545.1 Desulfobacteraceae bacterium
GTTCAATGAGCAAATCAATGACTTGAGCATTAATTTTAGGGGAAGATAATGGCAATATTTTTTGACAAGAAGCAATCATAGTTCTTCTTATATCAGATTATTTGCTCTGTGTCCCGAACTTTTTTAAAAAAATTGATAAAAAATTACCAACTCGAATATTTACAATCTTGCACAAAGAAGGGGCGTAAAAAAGCGTTACATTATTTGCATCTTATCATGCGGGAAGAGCGGTTAATGTCATTCTGACAGCGAGCTACTGGGAAATTGGAAGACGAATTGTTGAGTATGAACAAAAGGGTAAAAAAAAAAGCAAAATATGGTTCAGAATTATTACAGCAACTTTCTTCAGACCTGACCAAAAAATTCGGATGTGGATTTTCAGAACGAAATCTGCAACAAATGAGGTTGTTTTACACACTATGGCAAATTCCGCAGACAGTGTCTGCGGAATTCATCGGCTCTGAAAAATCGTAGACAGTGTCTGCGGAATGTTAAATGAAAGTGTAGACCTGTTTTTGATTAAAGCTATGACAGCTAATGAATTAAGATAGAATCAAGCCAGAAAATGTATAATTTTCAGATTTGTTGTCAATATCTTAAATCTTTAATTTCCGAGACAGTGTCTCGGAAATTGCACATAATCATACATGGCTATTACTTATTATTACGGTTGCAAACCTGTTCAATCTCAGGTGGTCTGTCTTGGTGGTAATATTATACCGACTACAAATCTATCTGAAACCTTACAGGTAGCTTTTGATTCAGGTGCAAAGCAAATCCTGATACCAACCAGCAGTGTAGGCGATATTCCAACAATACCCGGGGAACTGTTTGCCAAGTTCCAGACCAGCTTCTATTCTGATCCGGTTGATGCTGCATTTAAGGCTCTTGGTGTTGAATAGAGATATGTCACAGATTTCTTTAAATCAAGGTTTTTTACAAAATCAGAGATAAAATGTTGGCTTATAATGAAGAAAAAAAAGTAGATTTTTTAAAAGAGATTAAAAAATATTACGGCGATTTTTGCGATACAGCCCTAAAAGAAAGTAATAAGGTTTTAAATAAGCTTTATGATTAAATTTTTCAATCATATTTTTTGGTGTTAATTTAAATTCTTTGCCTTTCTAATTGAAAAAAACTTTAATTTCGTGTACATTTTCCTTATTAAATATTAGTAAAGATAAAAGGATTAAAGCTTGAATTTTGACAGATAACAGATTAATGTTCTTGAAATGCTAAATTAATTATAATTTTTCAGTAGTGTCTGGTTAGAATCTTTCCGTATTTTGTCTATTTTGTTTCTTGCAATTTCCTAACGAGACACCACTGATAATTTTGATAAAAAGTATTGTAATTAATAATGATAATTAGTATCTGTTTTGTTGAATATTTCTATTTCTATTTCAATTTTGGGACAAAAGTGGTAGTTAATTGTCCCTAAAGGGAATAGCTTGTGATTTTGATTTGTTTTTTGGACAATTAAAAATTGAAATTTGAAATGAATAGGAGAAAAAAAATGAAAGAGTGTGTTATTATTGATGGTGTAAGGTCAGCTAATGTACGAGCTCATGCAGAAAAAGGGTGGTTTAGAAATGTAATGCCTGATGTTATACTGGAAAAAGTTTATAAAGCTTTATTTGAAAGAAATCCTAAGGTAAACCCTTCTGATGTTGAAGCAGTTTTTTGTGGAACAGCAAATCAATCAGGATCTACAAATGATATAGCGAGGTTTGGGTGGCTTGCTGCCGGTCTTCCTGAAAGTGTAGCAGCCAATGGAATCGGTCAGCAGTGTCCTTCTGGTATGTCAGCAATAATACATGCTGCAAGAGCTATTATGTGTGGTGAGGGCGATACTTATGTGGCTGCTGGAGTTGAGGATATGCAGCATGTTCCCATGGGAAATGCCATGGAATTCCCCGCGGGTCTTATGGACAGGTATGATATTGCTGAAATACCTATGGGAGCTACAGCAGAAAAGGTTGCAGATAAGTATAATATTGAAAGAATAGATATGGAAACTATGGCTCTGTGGAGTCACAGAAAAGCTGATGAAGCAACTAAAAACGGTAATTTTAGAAAAGAGATTGTTCCTATAGAGGGAGAAGATCTTGAGGGAAATAAGTTTATAGTTGATAAAGATCAATGGGTAAGAGGTTCTGTTTCCATGGAAAAGATGGCAACCATGGGTACTCCTTTTAAAGAAGATGGCAAAGTAACTGCTGCAACATCCTCTCCACTGACAACAGGAGCGTGTGCTCTTTTAATGATGGATAGGGAAAAAGCGGATAAACTGGGGCTTTCATATTCAGTAAAATATGTGGGCGGAGCAATGGCAGGTAATGATCCAACCTTGATGGGAGTGGGACCGATATTTTCAGTGACTAAGCTTTTAGACAGAGCTTCCTTAAAACCGAAAGATATTGATTTGTGGGAATTAAATGAAGCATTTGGAAGCCAGTCTCTTGCTGTTGTAAGAGAGCTTGGTATCGCAGAAAATGCACCTTTTGATAATATTAATATATGGGGTGGTGCTCTTGCTTTGGGTCATCCTTTGGGAGAATCAGGAGCAAGAATAGTTGTAACCTTAAATAATATTCTTAAAACAGATAGAACTGATGTTAAATATGCTGTTGCCACACTGTGTGGCGGTTTTGGTAATTCCAGTTCTACTCTTTGGGAAAGAGTAGGGTAGTTTTTTTAGTAAAAATTTTTGAATTTATTTTGTTATAGACAGTGTTGACACTATAGGCTTAAATCGTATAGAGTTGATACTGTCAAGGGTTTATGCGATAAACAGATTATTTATCAAACATATAAGGGCATAATTGACCCAAATAAAGCCGAATAAAAAAATATTTTTCCCGCTGTTATTTTTTTTTTTAATTAAAACAAATACTTAGGTAAAGACTATTTTTTTAGCATTGAAATTGCATGTATAAATTTTTATATTAAATGTATTAGTAAAAAAATATAATTTTTTGTAAGATTAGATTATTAATATTTATTATAAAACTGTGAGGAGAAAAATTATGACAGACTTATCAACAAAAGTAAAAGAGTTTGAAGATAAGCAGGAATGGTGGTGGGCAGCTGAACAAAAACGAACAAAACGGCTTGATTATTTAAGAAAAGCCATATGGAAAAAAGGTGCTATTGGTGGTCAGTATCCTCCAGGGATTAAAGTTGATCTTGAAAGATCTCTTCTTGGAAAAGAGGCATGGGAAGAGGGCGAAATTATGCCTGAACCTGTAATTATAAAAACAGCTAAGATGTTTGCACATGTTTTAGATAATAAAACAATTTTTATTACAGATATGGCACAGCTTGTTGGATATGTAGGAAGTCTTCCTCATACAATGTACTGGGATGCATCAGCAGCTGAAATAGTAAATGATGAAGTATATAATGATCCCACAGCATGTCCGGAACCTGAAGAAGAAAACAGAAAAGTAATGCAGGATGTTTGTAATTATTGGGCTGGTAAGACAGAAATGAGTCGTATTATGCCTCATTATGACTTAGAAGATATGATGAAGATTCTTGCAGGCTGTATTGGCTGGGGAGCTCCTTCTGCAAAGCATGGTTACTCCGGTAAAGATTATGAGTATCTTATGACAGGAAAACGAGGTTTTCAGGATATAGCTGATGAAATAGGTAAAAATCTTGATCAGACAGATGAAGATCTTTTTGAAAAGCCTGTTACTGCAGATCCTTTGTCTTCATACCAGAAGATTAATAACTGGGAAGCAATGGAAATTTGTCTTGATGCATGTATAAGGCATGCCAAACGTTATGCAAGACTGGCAAAAAATTTAGCTGAAAATTTTGAGACAGATTCAAAGAGAAAAGAGGAGCTTCTTCAGGTAGCTGAAGTATGTGAACAGGTGCCGGCAAGATCTCCAAGAACACTTCAGGAATCATTGCAATATGATATTTTTATTCAGCTTTTCAGTAGGCATGAGTCAATTGAAGGTGCCTGGCCTGCAAGACCTGATTATTATCATGGTCAATATTACGAAAAAGATGTAGAAGTTGAAAAAAATATTACAAAAGAAGAAGCCTATGACCTTATTGGAGAATTTATAATCAGGGCTGCTGAAGTTTGTCAATATAAGGTAAAATGGGCAAGAGAAGGGCTTCAGGGGATTGACGGCACATGGGTTTGGACAATAGGCGGAGTAAAACAAGATGGTAGTGATGCCTGTAATGGTATGACAATAGCTCTTCTTCAGGTAGCAAGACTTATTAGAGTTGCAAATCCAACTTTTGGTTTCAGATGGCATCCAAAGGTAAAAGATGAAGTATTAAAAGAGTGTTTTGAGTGTATCAGGCAGGGTCTGGGTTATCCATCCATGAGAAACGACCCGCTTCTTGTTCAAAATACTGTACACTGGTACGGACATCCGGTAGAAGAGGCAAGAACATGGGTACATCAGGCATGTATGTCTCCGGCTCCTACAACAAAACGTGGTTTTCAGTCAATGCGTATGGCAAGTGCCACAGCAAATTGTGCTAAAATAATTGAATATGTATTTACAAGAGGTTTTGATAAAGTTGTAAATATGCAGATAGCTGCAGAAACACCTGATCCTGTAGAGTTTAAAACTTTTGATCAGTTTTATGATGCATGGACTACTCAAATGAAGAGTATTTTCTGTACGCTGGTAAGAGCTGTTAATGTTTCTCGTCAGGTAGGTACAAAAGAGACTCCAAGACCGTATTTGTCAGGTATATCAGAGAGATCTGTTGAAAGCGGGCTTGAAGTTAATGATCCTTCGATTGAACGGGGTAATGCATGGATAACAGCTTTTACATGGGTTGAAAATGCAGATAGTCTTGCAGCAGTTAAGAAACTTGTTTATGATGAAAAAAGATACAGTATAGAGGAATTGGTAAAAGCTATTGATGCTAATTGGGAAGGTTATGAAGAAATGCGTATAGCTTTTGTCAATGATGCTCCAAAATGGGGTAATGATGATGATTATGTAGATGATATTATGCTTAAATGCTTAAGAACATGTGCAGCTTTTTCAAAAGAACTTCGTTGTCCGTGTGGTAATCCCTGGCCTATATTACCTGAAAATGTTAGTGGAAATATCCATTATGGAAATATTGTTGGAGCTCTTCCAAATGGCAGGCGTCTTGGAGATGCATTGTATGATGGTGGAATATCACCAGGACCTGGTTTAGATAAAAATGGTCCTACAGCAGTACTAAACTCATGTGCAAAAATTGATCATGTTACAGATGGTCGTGCATTTCTTCTTAACCAGAGATTGTCACCTACTCAGCTTTCAGGAGAAAAAGGTTATCAACTTTGGAAATCATATATGAGAACATGGGCTGATCTTGGGCTTGATCATGTTCAATTTAATATGGTTGATGATTCTACATTGCATGCAGCTCAAAGAGATCCTGAAAAATATCCTGAAGTTATTGTTCGTGTTGCAGGATATAGTGCTCATTTTGTAGATATTAGCAGAAAGACACAGGATAATATTATCCAAAGAACAGTACAGGGTATTTAATAATATTTTATACAAATAATAAATAAATTTACGCTGCAAAAAAAAGACGCTTTATTATAGTTTTTTATATTTTGTGGCGTAAATTTGTTATATGAGAAAATTATTTTTAAACATTAATAAAAAAAAGGTGTTTATTATGGCAAGAAGACGGGAAAAAGCAAAACAGGCTCTGGCAGGTGTATTTAAACAACAGGTTGCTCCAAAAACAGAAGAAAAAATTGCAGATATGGTTTGTGGTCAATGTACAAAATATTCAGAAAATTCATGGGCAAGTGATGGAAGAGGAACTTGCTCTGTTTTAAGTACAGGGACAAATATTGATGTTGATCCAGCAGTATATGTATTAGATGGTGATATACCATTAATTACAATGACATTGACAGATGCAAAATATTGTAAATATTATGATCGGATGAAAATGATTGACAGCGATAATACAGAAGTAAGTGACCCAAAATATCGCAGGTCAACCCGCCAAATGCAGAAATAAATAGAAGTTTTTAATTTTACTTGTTGTATATAATCTGTTTTTATTTCTGTTTCATTGCAGACTGTATACAACAAGTATATAGTTCTTCTACCCGGCGGATGTAAAATTTTCATTCTGTAACAGCCTGTATAAAAAGTATATCTTGACAGTTAGGAACATGGACAAAATAAACTTTCTTAATTAGGAACGTGAACAAAACTTTCTTTCGCAATTATACATCATAGATTATAGACTATTTTACTTTTTTGACATTCTCCTGGCAATTTCCACAAAAGCCTTTGTTACTTCTGAATCAGCATTTTTCTTTTGATAAGAAATACCTGCATCTCCACAAGATACCATGTCAGGATCAAAAGGGATTTTACCTAAAAAAGGTATTTTTGTATCTTTTGCGGTTCTCTCTCCGCCTCCTGTTCCAAAAAGATCCATTATCTCACCACAATGGGAACACCTGTATCCACTCATATTTTCAATAA
>DAOWNP010000171.1 GCA_030642545.1 Desulfobacteraceae bacterium
ATCAAGATTTAAAACAGGAAATGAAATTTCTGAAATTAGAGTTCCTCTATCTTCTGTTTCTATATCAGGGTATGCAGCATTTAAAAATATTCTTGTTAATATAGAAAATGTTTATGATAAAAAAGAACTTGCCGAAATTGATCAGGAATTAAAATTTGACAGCAGCTGGGATATTAAAACAGGATATACAACAAAGCAGGTCTTAGTAGTTCCGATTATATATAAGAATATTGTTCTTGGTGCTATTCAGTTAATAAATAGTAAGTTAGGCAGACCATTTAGCAGTGATGATGAAAATAATGTTACTCAGCTTGCAAGAATTATAGGAATAGGTATATTTAATCAAAAAAGAATGGCAACTGCCAGAATTGCAAAAAAAAATAAATTTGATTATCTTCTTGAAAACCATATCCTTACCCAAAAAGAATTAAATAATGCTATAAAAAAAGCAAGAGAAAATCGAACTATTGTAGAAAACATATTAAGAAAGGAATTGAAAATATCTAAATCTGATATTGGAAATTCTCTATCTAAATATTTTAAAATCAACTTTATTGAATATAACAAAAATATGGCTATACCAGGGGAACTTTTAAAAGGGTTAAAGCCTCAGTTTCTCAGAAAAAATTTTTGGGTTCCCCTTCGTGTTGAAGATGGAAAAACCCTTATAGTTATTGATAATCCCCATGATTTACAAAAAATTGGTGAAATAAAGTCCTGGTTTAAAGGAAAGGATGTAAAGTTTTCCGTAGCTTTAAGAGATGATATTTTAGAGTATATAAAATTATTTACTCAGGATGAAAAAGAGCTGGCTTCAATGGATGAAATTATGGGTCAGCTTCAGGCAGATGAAGATGAAGTAGATGAAGAAGAAAAAGGGTTTGATGAAGAGAGTAGTGCTATTGTTTTACTTGTTAACAAAATTATTCTTGATGCATATGCAAGGAATGCCTCAGATATACATATAGAGCCATATCCGGGTAAAGCAAATACTAATGTGAGAATTAGAGTAGATGGATCATGTACATTATATCAAACAATTCCATTTCACTATAAAAATGCAATTGTTTCCCGTATTAAAATAATGGCAGATCTTGATATTGCAGAACGTCGTAAACCACAAGATGGTAAAATTAAATTTAAAAAATACGGTGGTAAGGATATTGAACTTCGTGTTGCAACTGTTCCAACTCAGGGAGGGTTAGAAGATGTTGTTATGCGAATTCTGGCTGCAGGAGATCCAATCCCATTAGATAAAATGGGGTTTTCAAAAGAGAATTATGAAAATTTTGTAAATTGTATTACCAAACCATATGGTATCGTATTTGTTTGTGGACCTACAGGTTCCGGTAAAACAACTACACTTCATTCTGCTTTGGGTTATATTAATAAAATTGAAACCAAGATATGGACAGCAGAAGATCCTGTTGAAATAACACAAAAGGGTTTAAGACAAGTTCAGGTACAACCTAAAATAGGATTTGATTTTGCAGCTGCCATGCGTGCTTTTTTACGTGCTGATCCTGATGTTATAATGGTTGGAGAAATGCGTGATCATGAAACAACTCAAATCGGCATAGAGGCATCTTTAACAGGTCATCTTGTTTTTTCAACACTGCATACAAACAGTGCTCCTGAAAGTGTTACACGATTGTTAGATATGGGAATGGACCCGTTTAATTTTGCCGATGCAATTTTATGTATTCTTGCCCAGCGTCTTGTGAGAACTCTTTGTAAGCATTGTAAAAAAGAGTATCATCCATCAGAGGAGGAATTTGATGAACTCGTTAGAGAATATGGAGTTGAGGAATTTGGAAAAACAGGTATTAAATATAGCGATAGTCTAAAAATTTTTAGAACTGATGGTTGTGATAAATGCAATAATACAGGTTATTCAGGGAGAATGGGTCTGCATGAACTTTTGATAGGCAGTGATGAAGTAAAAAAGATGATTCAAAACAGTGTGAGAATGGAGGAGATAAAGGCACAGGCTATAAAAGAGGGCATGGTAACTTTAAAACAGGATGGGATTAAAAAAATTTTTTCAGGAAATTGTGATTTGTTACAGGTAAGAAAAGTTTGTATTAAGTAGTACCCGATAAATTTTATTATAAAATAATCTTTATTGACTTTTATATATGTATAAATCTAATATATAAAAGTCTGTAAGTATACAAAGAATTATTTTAAATAGTTTTGGGAATTATAAGTGTGAAAAAAAAGTATGTAAAAACAGGACGAAATGAACCATGTCCTTGTGGAAGTGGTAAGAAATATAAAAAATGTTGTTATGGTAAGAAAGATTCCCTGTTTATAGATGTAAATAGAAAATATTATCAGAAATATAAGATAAAAATTAAAGATAAAACAGACATAGAAGGTATAAGAAAAGCAGGTAAGCTTGTTATTGATACTTTAGATTTGGTTGAAAAGAGTATTAAGCCCGGTATTACAACGGATGATATAAATAGTATTGTACATAATTTTACTATTGAAAACAAAGCAATTCCAGCACCATTGAATTATAGAGGATTTCCAAAGAGTGTTTGTACTTCAATTAATGAAGTAATCTGTCATGGAATTCCTGGTAAAAGAATTTTAAAAGATGGTGATATCATTAATATAGATGTTACAAGCATATTAAATAATTATTTTGCTGATGCAAATAAAACTTTTTTTGTAGGTACACCTGATGCTGATGCAAAAAAAATTGTTTTAACTGCGAGAAAAGCATTGGAAAAAGGTATGTTAATGGTTTGTCCGGGAAATACTGTAGGAGATATCGGCTGGGCAATTCAAAATTATGTTGAAGGTCAAGGATTTTCTGTTGTAACTGAGTTTGTAGGTCATGGTGTAGGTATTGATTTTCATGAGCCACCTCAAATTGCTCATTTTGGAAGAAAAAAAGAGGGCATTGTTTTGGTGCCTGGAATGGTGTTTACCATAGAGCCTATGATTAATGCAGGAAAAAAAGATCTTGTTATTTTAGATGATAAATGGACAGCTATAACAAAAGACAGATCGTTGTCAGCACAATTTGAACAAACATTTTTGGTTACAGAGAATGGGTGTGAGAGTTTGACTCCATTTTAAGGAACCAAAACTTTATAACTTCCAAAACTAACTTGTCTTTTTTGTGTCCATTTTCTACGTTGCTCAAACAGATATATAGCTTCTATCTGTTTGTTTGAGCACCTTGAGGATGAAGATAGATGTAAATTATTTTGTTCCCGTTCATAGAGTTTACAAGTGTGTTAGGAGATATTTGAACTTATAAAAAAATGTATTTTTTAGTTATTTGTAAATAGAAGATATGAAACAGCCTCCTCCCCCCCCTCCGTCACTACCTGTGCTTTCAGTTGAATTTGATTCAGCGGGAATGTTTTCTTCAATAGCCAGGCTTTTATAAGCGTTTACTCTTCCATTTGAGTTTACCAGCCCATTTAATTCTGAGACTTCATCAATCCCATTAATAATTCTTTTTTTAATTTGAGCATAATTTAAATCAGGATAATAACTTAAAATTAATGCAGCTATACCTGAAACATATGGCGTTGCTATAGAAGTGCCTGAAACCATGCCATAATGGTAACTTTCTGAATTTGAGTACTTTGTATTTGCTGTGATGATTTTTATATTATCAATATACCATATATCATCTGTATTAAAAGATTCTGTTTCAAACCTGATTCGCAAATAAAAAGAATAATTACCATCTATATTAGATAAATCAGATAGAGCAATAACGCTATTGTCATATTTGCCATAGATACCGTTGCTGAATAAATCAGTTGAATTTATTAAAACTTTTTGAATATGCCATGGATCTGTTAAATTAGTTGAGGTTTCTACAAATAATTTACTATTATTTGTAGAGCTTCCTTTAATAAGAAATGTTAACATGCAGCCTGATTGTTGATCTAAAGAAATTTCTCTGGAAATAGCTGAAATATTTAACCTTGCATTTTCTCCTAAGGATGATGAGTTAGTTAATGAGCTTTCTGAAATAGATTTCTCAGATTTCTCTATATGCCAATTTGATTCAAGTACCCAATTATTATTTGTTTGCTCAAAATCGTCAAAAAAAATAGTTTCTTTTGAGGCACTTGAGCTATAAATATATACGCCTGGAGCTGCTACATCTACTGTGTTGCCATAGTTTGAAAATGAAGCAAGAGTATCATTAGGAGTTGAAGCTGCAACAGATATAATATTTGGCAGATCGTATCCTGAAGGATAATGCGGAAAACGATTGTTGTCTTTTCCACTATTTCCAGCAGCAGCAATAAATAAAATACCTGCATTTTTTGCTTTTTCTATAGCATTATATTCAGATTGACTGTAATTAAAATCTCCGAAACTTGCATTTATTATTTTCGCTCCGTTTCTTATTGCATAGTCAATTGCACTTATTTCATCTGCTACGCTTCCTATTCCAAAGGCATCCATAATTTTTAAAACCATTATAGATGTATTCCAGCATATTCCTGTTATTCCTGTATAATTATTTCCACTTCCTCCAATTACTCCGGCAATAAAAGTGCCATGGTTAAAAATATCTGTAAGATCATTACTTTTTTGAATAAAATTCCATCCATTTATATCATCTGTAAATCCATTATTATCATCATCAATATTATTTCCCGGGGTTTCATTTCTGTTCACCCAAATATTTGTTTTTAAATCAGGGTGGTTTATATCTACCCCTGAGTCAATTATTGCGATTATTATATCATTGTTTCCTGTAGTATAGTTCCATGCTTCGAGAGCATTAATATCTGCTCCTGAAATTGAGTTTAAATATTGATTAATATTGTGCAGTCCCCATAGATTTTCAAAATAAGTGTCATTAGGTATGTTTATTTCTGCGTATCTAAGGTAATTAGGTTCAGCAAAAATAACATTAGAGTCTGTATTTAACATGCTTAATGCATTTTCAACACTCATTGATTCAGGTACCTTGATTAAATCAATATTTACAGATTTAAAATTTTTTAAGAGCTTCATATTATTAAATAAATATGTTCTTTTTAAATTTGCAGCTTGTAAATTATGAGTATAGCTTACTAATATTTCTCTATTTATATATAAGTTTTTTTTGTATGTGTTTGTTTCTAAAGCATATAACTTACAGCTAAATATGTTTAATACAATAAAGATAAACATATAATTTAAACAGATATTTAAAAAATATTTATAGTTATTTTTCATGTACATATATTTAATACCCCTCTTATATTAATTTTAAAATAAATAATATCAGGGTGTTGCATTTAATAAGTGTTATAAAATTAAAGAAAATATTTTTCATAAGCAACATTAATGATATAAGAACTCGTAATATAAATGTTTTAGGAATTTGTATTTATTAATAGCTTGTCGGATATTAAATATATAATATTGTATTTTAATAGTAATTTTATTATAAACAGATATGTAGATTTAGCATTATATTGATAATATGAAGTTTTTTTTTAAAAAAAAAAAAAAAATAAAAAAAACATATGAAATTATAAAAGTAGAATTAAAAAAAATAAAAAAAAAAAAAAAAATATAAAAGAAGTAAAAACTAATATTAAACTATCATAAAATTATTATAACAGCAACTAATAAATAGATAAAA
>DAOWNP010000078.1 GCA_030642545.1 Desulfobacteraceae bacterium
ACTGATAACTAATAACTAATAACTGATAACTGATAACTGATAACTCTAAAATGAACTGATCGTAAAGATCATATTATTTGTAAAACCGAAAGGTTATGCCAACATTATTTTTTACACCTTAAATCTACCTGCCATCTCTTTTAATTGTTTAGAGAGAGTGCTTAATTCGTCAGCATTCAGGTTCACTTGTGAGCTGCTGTTTGAAATCTCACCGGCTGATTGATTAACATCTGAGATATCTTTTGCAATTTCTTTTGAAACAGCAGAACTTTGAGTAACATTTTCAGTTACCTCTTGTATGCCCTGAGATGCCTGAGTAACATTTTCTGCTATTTCACTGCTTGTTGCAGATTGTTCTTCAACTGCGGTTGCAATGGTTCCAACAATTTCGTTTACATCATTTATAATTTTTGAAATTTGCTCTATCTCTTTTACAGTATCTGAGGTTGAATTTTGTATTCCACTGATTTTTTCTTTTATTTCAAGTGTGGCTGTAGCAGTTTGTTTTGCCAGCTCCTTAATTTCACTTGCAACTACAGCAAAACCTTTACCAGCATCTCCTGCTCTTGCTGCTTCTATGGTGGCATTTAGGGCAAGTAGATTTGTCTGATCTGAGATTTCAGTAATGGATTCTGTTACTCTGCCGATCTCATCTGCTGCTTTGCCAAGTTTATCCATACCGGTTGAAGCACTTTTTACCTGTGATACTGCTTCAACTGTTATGTTTCGTGCTTTTTCGGAGTTTTGAGCAATTTCAGTAATAGTTGCGGTCATCTCTTCAGATGCTGCAGCAACCATACTAAGATTGGTTGCTGCCTGTTCTGTTGCTGCAGCTACTGAAACCATATTTGCGGTCATCTCTTCAGTTGCTGCACTAACTGTATTGGCTTTACCCGAAGTCTGTTCAGCGCCTGTCATCATTTGTTGGGAAATAGCTGAAAGTCCAGTAGAAGATGATGAAAGGGTTTCAACACCTGTATTAATATCTTGAAACATATTCCTTATATTTTTGCTCATTTCATTCATGGCACTGGCAAGAATTCCGATTTCATCTTTTTGGTCTATACCAAGTGTTTGTGTAAGATCTCCTTCAGACATTTTTTTGGCAAAATCAACACTTTGTGTTAGAGGATCTGTAATTTTTTTAATTATTATAAAAGTAACAAAAAAAACTAATAATATATTTCCAATTAGCAGGCTGTATATTATATTTTTTGATGATTTATATAATTTTTCAGCTTTATTGTTTTCTATTTTGGCAACTTCAAGCTGCAGTTCAATTAATTCGGCAAATTTTTCCGAAACAGGATCAATTACAGAATAAAGTTCCTCAGCTGTATATCTGGTTAGTATAGTTCTGTCTTTGCTTTTGAATATTTTATCTAATTCTGTAACTAACTCATCTGCTTTTTGCATTAAGGGTTTAGCTTCAGCTATCAGTTTTTTTTCTTTTTTTACAAGTGTTGTTTTAAGATAGGTTCCCCATTTTTCATGAATAATCTTTTCTGCCTCTGTTAAATTTGAACTACCTTCAGCCCATGATAGACTCTTGTCTCTTACCTTGTGAGCTGTATCAACAATATTTACTGCATAAAGGTCGGCAATTATTTTTAACTCTTTAAGTGGTACAACCCTGTCGTAATAAACTGTTTTTAATCCATCACTTATTGTTCCCATGTTATTAATACTGATTAATATTATGAATGTTGCAAGTAGTACAATAAAGCTTATCAAAGAATATAAGCGGACTCCGATTTTAATGTCGTTTAATTTCATTGTGTGCTCCTTTATATATTTTATACATAAAAAATTAATAAGCTTGACAAAAACTATTTTATTAAGAGAAAATAAAAAGGTTACAATAAATCTTAAAACTTATTTTTTGTATTTATTTACAATTTTACTCCAAACCCAAAGAAAAAAATTTTTGAAAATTCATATAAGGTTAATTCAAACAGTATTAAGTTTTTTCTGTAAAAATATAGCTATACAGAAAAAAATAACTATTATAATTATTATGAGTATTACTTTTTTGTCACTATTTTGTAAAACTGTTCAATCTCATCCACATGTGTTTATAGTCCAGTATATAAAAATCAGTTTTGATGATAAAGGGCTTGAAGGATTTAATATCCAATGGTATTTTGATGATATGTATACCAGTATGATTGTTAATGATTACGATAAAAATCAAAATAAAATCTTAGAAAAAAATGAAGTTGCAGTAATTAAAAAAGAAGCATTTTCATATCTATCTAATTATAATTATTTTATTTTTATAAAGATTGATAATAAACCTTTTGCTGTTAAATTTATTAAGAATTTTTCTGCTAAACTACAAAAGGGGAAATTGATTTATGAATTTTTTGTACCTTGTCATGTATCTGCTATAAAGTCTGCAAAACATATTGTAGTTGCTACATATGATCCAACATATTACAGTGCTGTTTTCTTTGCAAAAAACAGTATTG
This sequence comes from Desulfobacteraceae bacterium, assembly GCA_030642545.1. GTDB lineage: Bacteria > Desulfobacterota > Desulfobacteria > Desulfobacterales > DAOWNP01 > DAOWNP01. The sequence goes on from DAOWNP010000078.1 coordinate 2,472, forward strand.
AGTTGTTAAATAATGCTAACGCATTTGAAATAAAAACAGTTATTAAAGAAGATAAATCAACCTTAATATATTTTGATATGATAAACCCTATGGCACTATTTTTAGATTTTCGTATAAAACAATGAAACAGGCTAAAATTTTTCTTATTTTATTTATTATATTATCTGTTATTTCTCTATCTTATGCTTCTAATCCTTTTACTACAAAAACCAAAAACAAGCAAACCGAATCATCATCTTTTTTTAAAAGTAAATTTTTTGTGAAAATAATTATATACCAGCATTTTTTGAAAGAAAAAATATCTTCTTTGGCAAGACAGGCAAAAGAGACCAAAAGTATACGGCCATTTATCTTTCTGATTATGATAGCTTTTGCTTATGGTGTAATTCATGCGGTTGGACCGGGACATGGCAAGGCTATTTCTTTGTCATATGTGTTTGCACAAAATCCTACATATACTCATAGTATACTTTTTGGTGCTTCTATGGCACTATTTCACGGTATTTCCGGTATACTCTTTGTACTTATTGTACGTATGGTTTTAAATGCCAGTATTAGCCACAATCTTGAAAATATTACTCATATTACTCAAATTGTCAGTTATAGTATTATTATTTGTTTTGGCTTGGGAATTGTTATTTATAATATAAATAAATTAATAAAAAGTAAAAATAAAAGCCAGAATAATAAGCCCAAAAAACAATATGTTAATCCTGTTCTATCTGCGGTTGTGGTTGGTAGTATCCCGTGTCCTGCTGTTGTGATGGTCATGTTATTTGCAATATCAATTGATCTGATTTTTTTAGGTATAATATTAGGACTTGCAATTTCTATTGGTATGGCTTTGACTATATCAGTTATTATAATAATTGCTATATCTGGTAAAAATGCTTCATTTTTTGTAATAAGGAAAAAAAACAGGCTGGCAGTTCTTGTGGAAAAATGGGTTGAAATATTTGCAGGTATAGTGTTAATGATACTGGGAATATTATTCTTGGGAGCTGTTTTATAGTTGAATGATATGAAAATTTAGTGGACAAAATTTGTTTCTAAGTTATTTATTTGAAATTAAGCTTGACTTTTAAATAAATAAAATATTATACATATATATAATAACTATTTTATTATTTTTGAGATCATTTAAAAATGCCCCGTTCTTATACTATTGAAAGAAAAACCAGCGAAACTGAAATAAAGGTAGAGATTGACATAGATGGTTCTGGAGATCATAAAATATCAACAGGAATACCATTTTTTGATCATATGCTTACTCTTTTTGCTTTGCATGGATTTTTTAATCTGTTTGTAGATGCCAAAGGCGATTTGGAAGTAGATTCGCATCATACTGTTGAAGATGTTGGTATTGTTCTTGGTACTGCTATAAACAAAGCACTTGGTAAGCGAAAGCATATTAAACGTTACGGGCATGCTGTAACACCTATGGACGAGGCTTTAACCGAGGTTACTGTTGATTTTTCCAACAGACCGTTTCTTGTATATAATCTTCCTGAAGCATCTTTTAATGACTATAAATTTAATATTCATATTGCTAAGGAGTTTTTTTATGCATTTTCAGTTAATGCCAAAATAAATCTCCATATAAACGGTGTTTATGGGAATAATGAGCATCATATTATTGAATCTGTATTTAAATCGCTGGGAAGAGCTCTTGATCAGGCTACTCTGATTGATAAAAGAATTTTGTCTTACCAGTCAACTAAAGGTATAATTTAATAGTTTATCATTAGGAAGTTATTTCATACATGTTACTTGCAGATTGACATTTCTTGTTTCTAAAAGTTTTTAAGAAAAATCCTCTTTATCTTTTTTATTTAAAAAAACCTCTTGACAATAATTTAGTATCTAATTACAATAAAAAATTTTTGAATTACAATATCAAATTTTAAACATTTTTATCTCTAATTAGGTAAAGAATGAATAATATAAATATTATAGACAGTCATATAAATAATTTCACTGTGTTATCGGTCGAAGATATACTTTTAGTATTGTCTCCTATAGCAAGGCCTTGTGCCAATTTTTAAAATCGGATAATTGTGTGACAATCTATATATATAGATTAATTGACCGTTAGCTAATATTTTTCTGTTATTTTTTAAAGATGGAAACTGTTTGATTCTGCTGTATCTGCTGTATCTTTTAAGTCCGTTTAAAAAAGCCTTATAATTTAATGTCGGAGGTTTTTTTGGCAGTATTTATTTCTAAAAATGAAATTAATAAAATAAAGTATTCATCTGATATTGTCGATGTAATATCAGATTATGTGATTTTGAAAAAATCAGGGAATAATTATTTTGGTCTTTGTCCGTTTCATACAGAAAAAACTCCTTCATTTGCTGTAGATCCTTCTAAACAAATTTTTCATTGTTATGGATGTAAAACAAGCGGAGATGTAATAAGTTTTTTAATGCAAATTGAATCTATTTCTTTTGTTGATGCAGCTAATAAACTGTCTATGCGTTATGGAATTATTATATCCTCTGATAATAAAACACATAATAAAGCAAAAGAAGAGTATTCAAAAAAAGAGAAGATGCTTGAAATTAATAAGACAGCATTAAGTTTTTATATTGAAAATCTTAAAGAAGAAAGGGCAGTTGATGCACGAAAATATCTTTTGAATCGTAATATTAATAGAGAAGTGTCTGATGAATTTTCAATAGGATATGCTGATAGCCAGTGGAATAGTCTTTTAAATCTGTTTAAAAAAAAAAGGATAGATCTTGGTCTTGCTGAAAAGACAGGTCTGATTATTAATAAAAACGGACGATTTTATGACCGGTTCAGAAACAGGATAATGTTTCCTGTTTTTAATATCAGAAAGGAGGTAATTGGTTTTGGAGGGCGGGTATTAGATGATTCAAAACCTAAATATTTAAATTCACCCGAATCAATTCTTTTTGATAAAAAAAAAACACTTTACGGGATTGAAAAAGCAAAAGAGTGTAGCAGAAAAGCCGGAGAGATTTTTATTGTTGAAGGGTATACTGATGTTATATCTCTTTTTAAACATGGAATTTTAAATAGTGTCGCTACATTAGGGACAGCATTGAGTAAAGAGCATGTAAGGCTGCTTAAGGGCTTTGTAAAAAAAATTTTTCTTGTATACGATAGTGATGCAGCAGGATTAAGTGCAGCAAAAAAAAGTATTGCTATTTTTAATAATGAATTTGTTTTGGCAAAATTTATTGTTTTAAAAGAAGGATATGACCCTGATAATTTTTTAGAAAAATTTGGTGTTGATTCTTTTTATAAAGCATCAACAAAAGCATTAGACTCTTTTTCTTTTATGATGGAATCACAAATAAAAATAAATGGAGACTCTGTTGAAGGAAAAGTTGCAACAATTTCAGAGCTTGCAGCATATTTATCGTTGATAAGTGATAACTTGGCAAGATCTTTGTATGTAAAAAAGATAGCAGAAAAAATGGAGATTTCAGAGCGAGTTGTATTAGATAAAGTTAATAAAAAGCTAAATGATGATTTGAAATATAATAAACCTGTTAAAAATGATTTTTCTTTATTACAGGAAAAAGCAAATCTAACAGGTATGGAAAAGCTTGAAAAAAAGATAATTGGAATGATGCTTCAAAATAAAAAAATTTTACCTGAAATTATCTATAGAAAAGTTATAGAGAAATTTCAAAATAAAGAGTTGAAAGACCTTGGGAAAAAAATCATTAATTTTAAGAGTGATGATGTTAATGATTTCTTATTAAATATCAGCGATTTAAAACAAAAAAGTATTATTGCGGCAATATTGATTTATGATGAAAACTGGAGTGAAAAAAATTGTTTTAAATTAATAAATCAGTTTGAGGCAAGTCACAATATTAAAAGTATTAGAAACAGTAACGATTTACTTAAACAAATTAAAACAGCTGAAAGTAAAAAAGATCATAAGTTACTTTTAAAATTATTAGGGGATTGGCAAATCCAGGTCAATAAAACTGCTGGGATAAACGTTGAATCTGCAGGAGATAAATTTATATGACAAAAGCAACTGCTGTAAAAAATGATAAGAAGTTAGAAAAACAAAAAAAACAGATCAAGGCATTAATAAAGCTTGGGAAACAAAAAGGGCAGTTAACTTATGCAGATATTAATGCTGCCATACAGGAGAATATGCTTACTCCTGATCAAATAGATGAAACGTTAATTATATTTGATGAACTAAACATTGAAGTTGTAGATTTAAATAAAAAAAAAGCTACAACTAAAAAAGGAGTGGAAAAAGAAGAAAAAGAATCATCGTCTGTAGCAGATTTTGGAACGGTTACCGATCCTGTAAAAATGTATTTACGTGAAATGGGAATGGTGACTCTTTTAAGTCGTGAAGGTGAGATTGAAATAGCAAAAAGAATAGAAGTTGGAGAGCAGGAAGTTATAAAAGCAATGCTTGATACAATAATAGGTGTGGAAAGTATTCTTGCTATAGGAAACAAAATTGAAAACGGTAAAATGAGACCAAAGTATGTTTTACGGGATCTTGAAGATAGTGAATTATATGTTGATGAAAATGTATATATTGAAAACTTTAAAAAAACTCTTGAAAAGATGAAAGAAGTTAGTAATGAAAATCTGAAATTAAGAGGCGATCTATTTAAAGATGATTGTGATGAAGTTTTGAAGCGTACTGCAAAACAAGCTATTTCTAAAAATAATAATTTTATATTTGAGCTGTTAAAAGATTGGCGGTTTGAAAGTTATATAATAGATAAAATTGAAAATAATATAAAACAACATCTTACATGGTATGATTTTATAGATAAGATTTTATTAAAATGTTCAAAAAAGCATAATATTAAATTTAATAAATTAATAACGCTTTTGGATTCTAAAGAAAAATTTATTAAATCCCAGAAAAATAAAATTAATTTATCCGAAGAAAAGCTTGAAAGTTGCTTTAATGATTATAATAAGATAGTTGCACAAAGTAAAGCAAGAGCTGTTGCTATATACGCAGACAGGTTAATGCTTGAAAAGATAATGAAAAATGTGGGAAAGGGGCGTGTAAAGGCAAAAATAGCTAAAAAAGAGCTTATAAGGGCTAACTTGCGTCTTGTTGTAAGTATTGCAAAAAAATATACAAACAGGGGCCTTCAGTTTCTTGATTTAATACAGGAAGGTAATATAGGCCTTATGAAAGCTGTTGATAAGTTTGAATACAGAAGAGGTTATAAATTTTCTACATATGCAACCTGGTGGATAAGACAAGCTATTACCAGAGCAATTGCAGATCAGGCAAGAACAATAAGAATTCCTGTACATATGATAGAAACAATTAACAAACTTATAAGGACATCAAGATATCTTGTTCAGGAGCTTGGAAGAGAGCCATCACCTGAAGAAATTGCTGAGAAAATGGAGATTCCTTTGGATAAAGTAAGAAGAGTACTTAAAATAGCAAGGGAGCCTATATCGCTTGAAACTCCTATTGGGGAAGAAGAAGATAGTCATCTTGGAGATTTTATTGAAGATAAAAGGTTTATGCTTCCGTCGGATGCGGCTATAAATATGAACCTTGCGGAACAAACAAGAAAAGTTCTTGCAACTTTAACACCTCGGGAAGAAAAAGTTTTACGCATGAGATTTGGAATAGGCGAAAAAGCTGATCATACATTAGAAGAGGTAGGTAAAGACTTTGCTGTTACAAGAGAAAGAATAAGACAGATTGAAGCAAAAGCTTTAAGGAAGCTAAGACATCCAACAAGAAGCAAAAAATTAAAAAGTTTTATTGAAACTTAATGCTTGACAAAAAAGAGTAATGTGTTAAAAAAACATTACTCTTTGAACATAAGAGTTTTAAGGGCCCATAGCTCAGTCTGGCAGAGCCACCGGCTCATAACCGGTCGGTCCCTGGTTCGAATCCAGGTGGGCCCATTTTATTATAAAATACAGCATTTATGATAGGTAAGTTTATTTTGATGTTGTTATTATTAAAAAAACTAAAAACAAAGCGTGGTGAGAGGTAAACCATACTTTGTTTTTTTTATTTTTAACGAAAATTTAAACAAAAAAATATATATATAAAACAACATGGCTGGTAATTCTATGATTCCAAAAGTTTCAGATATAATTAAAATTATAGAGCAATTATATCCTCTGTCTCTTGCTGAAAAATGGGATAACAGCGGATTACAAGCAGGTAATAAAGAAAATGTTGTATATAATATATTAATCGCTTTAGATCCTTTAATATCTGTTGTTAAATCCTGTAAAGATATGCATATTGATCTGCTTATTACCCATCATCCTTTATTGATGGAATCAATAAAAAAAATAGATTACAATACACCTTGTGGTTTTGTTTTAAAGGAGGCAGCATCGACAGATCTCTCTATATATGCAGTACATACAAATATTGATAAAGGGGCAGGTGGTTTAAATGATATTTTTGCTCAAAAAATTGGTCTTAAAGATATAGTGCCTCTTATCCCATTAGAAACTAAGATAGATGAAATTAAAAAAGTGCACCCTTGTGAAACTATAGATTATGATATTGATCCGTTGTTATCATCTGTTAGCTTTCCAATTGGTATAGGTCGGATAGGAACTCTTGAGAAAAAAACAGATTTAAAAACATTTGCTCAGGTAATTAAAGAAAAATTCGGTTTAGATCACATTAAAATATCTGGAAACCTTGATATGCCTGTTTCTTCTGTGGCTGTTTGTACTGGAAGCGGATCATCTCTTACGAAAGATTTTATTAAATCAAAAGCTGATGTATATATAAGTGGTGATATTAAATATCATGACGCTCAGAATATTCTTGAAAACAGAGCAGGAGTTATAGATATAGGTCATTTTAAGTCTGAGCAGTTTTTTATTGAACATATGAGCCAGAAATTAGATGAAATTATGATTAAATGCGGTTTTAAAGTTAATATTATACCATGTGATACAGAAAAAGATCCTTTTATAATCATCTAATAAAAAGAGTATAGATTATGCTTTACATTTTTTTATAATTCATAATAATAATAATAATAATAATAATAATA
>DAOWNP010000309.1 GCA_030642545.1 Desulfobacteraceae bacterium
ATATTACAAAACCTTAAAAGGCTTTTTTACTTATTTCCTGACTATTATCACTGCCTAGTTTTCAAAGATCAAATATTGCCTTTATTCCTAAAAAAAGATCTTCCCAAGATATCAGACCATCTTTTTCTTGTCAAGCAAAAAAACAACTTTTTACAACTTCTCGCTTTGCCTTCTGCGGTACTGCTCAGTTGACAAGAACAGGTTTTATACTCGAAGGAACTTTATGTCAAGCCCTTTTTTGATTTATTATTATAATAAATATTTTTTAAAGTAATTTATTAATGTTAACATACTGTATTAATAAAAAAAATGTTATTATATCTGCTTATAAAATAATTAACTTACTTGCCAAATATTTCAGTTAATCTATTTAATAAAGGAACATGAGTACATAAATTTATAGTTTGTAAGACTGTTTTGAATCTCACAAAAATCACTAAACTAAATTTTAAATTTTATTGCTTAACTTACAATAGTTTGTAATATTTTAAATATTATGGTACATATTTTTAAAATACTTTTTATATAATAATTATTATAGGTAGAATAATATTATGAAAATAAATCGAAAATTACTTGACCGACGATCTGGAGAAGACCGAAGAGTTATATATGATATCGACTATTTTTCAATGGGCAACCCTGAAAGAAGAAAATTTTCCCGACGCATACAAAAAAATGAAAGACGAAAAAACTGGCCTGGATATTCTATATTAGAGCAGTCTTAAACAACAATATATAGATAAACATATTATTATCAAGTTATTATCAAGTTATTAAACAATGAAAGATACATCGGTCTTTCATTTAAGACATTATTTAATTTGTTTCCTGCTTCTCAAAAAATCATATTAATTCAATAATATTTCTTGGCTTTATGAAAAACTCATGATAATAGCATTCTAAATTTATTATAAAGAAATATAATAAATTTAGAATGCTATAAACTTTTTAAGTGGATTTAGGTGTTAAAATGCCACAAATTATTATCAGATGCTATTCAAAATCAGGTAATACAAAAAAAATGGGCCGACAGGTTGTTACGGAATGAAAATTTCTTCAAGTTCAAGGCGGAAAATTATTTTGACCACAGGCATACCCGTTGTATTCCGAAGATCAAAATTAATTTTTCAACGCAGAAATTTGGATAAATTGGTGTTTTGCATCCGCCTGCCGAGGGATTTTACAAGGTATAAAAATTATCACAGATGTACAGGGCAAAATACTTTGCAATTCTAATAAAACCATTGACAACCTGCTTGATTCTGATGGAATAATAATAGGCAATCTCCAACATATTTTGGAACTATAGGAGCACCTTATTGGCAAATCTTGTTAAAAATTTGCAATATATGGAAATAATCTTTAGATTTAACGAAGTGTTATGAATGACTATACAAAACTACATGATTCCAAATTAGTTGCAGACTGGCAATCTCTTTTAAGAATATTTATCTCTACAGAAAATGAAGCAGCTAAAGCCACATTACTAAAATACATGGAGCAAATTCTTTTCGGCCTTCAGGATTTTTTAGAAAAACATGTAGGAATTACAGAAGAGATAAGTCTTAATAAATTAAACAGTTTTTACAGAGATTCTAAAATAAATTGCAATCCGGAAAAAAAACTTGCAAACGTAATAACAGATGTAATAAAAAATGTGACACCTTATGCTGTTAATGTTGCTTCTCCATATTTTATAGGTCATATGACATCTGCTATTCCTTTTTTCATGGTTCATCTCAAAACCATAGTATCTGCTCTAAATCAAAATGTTGTAAAGCTTGAAACATCAAAAATTTTTTCTGTTATTGAAAAACAGGTACTTGCAAAAATCCATCGACTTATTTTTAATAAAAATGAATCTTTTTATCAATTGCACATACAAAATGCCAATACCACTTTAGGTGCTTTTGTTGAAGGCGGAACATCTGCAAACTATACAGCCCTATGGGTCGCCAGAAACATGGCTTTTGCTCCAATAAAAGAATTCAGAGGTATTGACAAGGAAGGTATAGCTGCTGCTTACAAAGCATATAATGTAAAAAGAAGCGTAATACTTGTTTCAAGAAGAGGACATTTTTCATTGCGTAAAGCAGCTGGTCTGCTTGGAATAGGCAATGAAAATGTTATTGCAATTAATGTTGATAAAGAGAATAAAATAGATTTAAACCGCCTCAAAAAAGCAATACATGAAATAACACAGCAAGGAAATATTAAAATTATTGCTGTTGTTGGTATTGCCGGAACAACTGAAACCGGCAACATTGATCCTTTAAGAAAAATAGGCAAAATTTGCAAAGAAAACAAAATCCATTTTCATGTTGATGCTGCCTGGGGCGGTCCTACTTTGATGTCTAAAAAGTATAAATACTTATTAGACGGAATAGAGACTGCCTCCTCTGTTACAATTGATGGTCACAAACAATTTTATATGCCCATGAGCTGCGGCATGGTCTATTTTAATAAACCTGACTCCATGGATATGATAACTTATCATGCAAACTATGTTAACAGGCCAAGCTCATTGGATCTTGGTATAAAATCCATAGCAGGCTCCAGGGAAGCAAACTCCCTGATTTTAGACTGTGCCTTAAAAATAATGGGAAGCAAAGGATACGCACTTCTTATTGAACACGGAATAGAAACCGCAAAAGAATTTGCTGCAGAAATTGAAAAAAGAGAGATTTTTCAATTAATAACATGTCCTGAACTAAATATTCTTACCTATAGAATATGTCCACCTGAATATAGAAAAAAATTAAACAAATATAATAGTAAAGATGAAATTATTATAAACAAAAACCTAAACGCTATAAACCAGAAAGTACAAAGGATTCAAAGAGAAGCAGGATTGAGTTTTGTTTCAAGAACAACAATTAAAACAGAATATTATACAGAAGATATTGTTGTTCTCCGAACTGTTATCATGAATCCTCTAACAAATATTAAAATTTTAAATAAAATTTTAACAGAACAAGAAGATATATATAAAAAAATTTCTTAATTCACATCCATATAAAAACTTCAGCCATTCCCGAAGTGCACCACAGCAAAAAAATATTACTATCAATTGCTTAATAAAAAGTCAATTAACCCTAATTTTTTTATAAAATGTCAAAACTAATGAGCTATTCTAATCTAATTATCGACAGGCATAATAGGAAAAATGCCATATTGGACGTACCTCTCCTGTTGA
>DAOWNP010000175.1 GCA_030642545.1 Desulfobacteraceae bacterium
ACAAAGAGTATTTTTAGTTAAATACAAAGAATATTTTTACTTATTTATATATTATCTTTTGGTCAAAATAAATGGAATATAAATAATTGTCAAGCTAAAGATTTGGCTTTTAAACTTTTCTTTACTTCTAAATTGGTTTTTGATAAAAATAACTATTTTTGGCAGTTATATTTGGTGATAATAAAATCAAGAAAAAGAGCATGGAATAAATGACAAAAAAAGCACTTATAACAGGTATAACAGGTCAGGATGGGGCATATCTTGCTGAATTTTTGTTAAAAAAAGGGTATGTGGTGCATGGTATTAAAAGGCGGTCATCTCTGTTTAATACAGAAAGAATAGACCATTTGTATCAAGATCCCCATGAAAAAGACAGAAAATTTGTTCTTCATTATGGTGATCTTACTGATTCTTCAAATCTTATTAAAATCATACAGCAGGTTCAACCGGATGAAGTTTATAACCTCGCTGCACAAAGTCATGTTGCTGTATCATTTGAATCTCCGGAATATACAGCAGATACAGATGCACTGGGAACTCTTCGTATTCTTGAGGGGATAAGACTGCTTGGACTTGAAAAAAAAACCAGATTTTACCAGGCTTCTACATCTGAGCTTTATGGTAAGGTTCAGGAGATTCCCCAGACTGAAAAAACCCCGTTTTATCCACGAAGCCCCTATGCTGTAGCAAAAATGTATGCATACTGGATAACTGTAAATTACAGAGAAGCATATAATATATATGCCTGTAATGGAATTCTTTTTAATCATGAATCACCTGTTCGTGGAGAAACATTTGTAACACGTAAAATAACAAGAGCACTTGCCCGAATCAGCTTAAATCTTCAAAGCTGTCTTTACCTTGGCAATCTTGATGCAAAAAGGGATTGGGGACATGCAAAAGATTATGTTAAAATGCAGTGGCTTATGCTTCAGCAGGATATGGCTGAAGATTTTGTTATTGCAACAGGTATTCAGCATTCTGTAAGAGATTTTGTGAATGTAGCAGCAAAAGAGCTTGGTATTGAAATCTCCTGGAAAGGTACGGGGATTAACGAAAAAGGATATGACACGAAAACAGAAAAAGTGATTGTTTCGGTAGATCCTAAGTATTTTAGACCAACAGAGGTTGAAACTTTGCTTGGAGATCCTTCCAAGGCAAAAGAAAAGCTTGACTGGGCTCCGGTTATCTCTTTTAAAGAGCTGGTTGTTGAGATGGTTAGAGAGGATCTTAAAAAAGCAAAAAAAGATCACCTTTGTAAAACTCATGGATTTGAAGTATTTGATTATAATGAATAAAAGGTGAAAAAGATGGATTTGAATTCTAAAATATTTATAGCAGGGGGCAGGGGACTTGTTGGTTCTGCTTTAATTCGTTGTTTGAAAAAAAAAGGATATTTAAATATACTGGCTCCTTTACATGCAGAACTGGAGCTTATGGATCAAAAGGCTGTGTCTGATTATTTTGAAAAAGAGAGACCTGAGTATGTTTTTCTTGCTGCTGCAAAAGTTGGAGGTATTTTAGCCAACGATACGTTTTCTGCTGATTTTATCTACAACAATCTTATGATTCAGAACAGTATTATTCATCAGAGTTTTGTTCATAATGTAAAAAAACTTCTTTTTCTTGGTTCATCATGTATTTATCCCAGAGTTTGTCCTCAGCCAATAAAAGAGGAATATTTTATGACAGGTCCTCTTGAGCCCACAAATGAGGCTTATGCTGTTGCAAAAATAGCTGGAATTGAGATGTGCTGGGCATATAACAAGCAGCATGGAACCAGCTTTATTCCTGTAATGCCTACAAATCTTTATGGACCCAATGATAATTTTGATCTTGAAACATCCCATGTTTTGCCTGCTCTTATCAGAAAATTTCATGAAGCCAAAAAAAACAAACTTGAATCTGTTGTTATATGGGGTACAGGTAAACCTAAAAGGGAATTTCTTTATATTGACGATTTGGCTGCTATCTGTATCTATATTATGCAAAATGCAGATGATATTTTAAACAATAGTACACAGATCTCTTCTGAAAAGCCTTTGATAAATATTGGAACAGGGGTAGATGTTACTGTAGCTGAGCTTGCTCAAACAGTAAAAGAGGTAGTCGGTTTTTCTGGAAAAATAGAATATGATATTGATAAACCTGATGGAACTCCGAGGAAACTGCTTGATATCAGCATTCTTAAAAAATCAGGCTGTCTACCTGATGTTTCACTCAAAAGTGGGATTATGCAGACGTATGACTGGTTTGTAAAGGATATTGAGAAATAGGCTATCAACATATTTACGGACAAATTCAAAAAAACCTGTAAAATTTTGTATTGTTTATCAGTAGTGTCCGGTTAGGAAATTGCCGGAAACAAATAAACTTCCCTCGTGCAAAATTCTAACCGGACACTACTAATTGTTTATAATTTATGGCAGATTTCAGATAAAAAGAAGGCGATAATATGCGTGTTGGTTTAGGGTATGATGTTCATAAACTTGTTGCAAACAGAAAACTTGTCTTAGGCGGGATTACTATTTCCTATGAAAAAGGTCTGTTAGGACATTCTGATGCAGATGTTGTTTTACATGCTGTATGTGATGCACTGCTTGGGGCTGCCGGATTAGGTGATATAGGTATGGTTTTTCCTGATTCAGATCCTGAATATAAAGATATATATAGTTTAATACTTCTTGAAAAAACTTTTTTTATGATTGATAAAAAGGGTTTTTCTGTAGTTAATATAGATGTAACAATTTTTGCTCAGGCTCCTAAACTTTTTGACTATAAAAAAAAGATGAGTGAGAAAATTGCAGAGGCCATTAAAATAGATAAAAGCCTTGTAAATATTAAAGCAACTACAACAGAGAAGTTGGGAACCATAGGAAAAGGTGATGCAATTGCTGCAATGTGTGTAGTTTTATTAGATTAAACAGTAAGGAACGTGGACAAAACAATTTACGCAATTATACATAATAGATTCGAAGTCATCTTTGCCCGATCTAAAATCACAAAAACATCAAAAGAGCAAGCTATTCCATCTGTTTTTGAGTTTTCAGATCGAACAAATCTAACCTCAATCTATGTGCCTATTTGTGGAAATTATTTCATCCACGTTCCTAAGGAACAACAAACTTTATAACTTCAAAAACTGGGGCAGGATTTTTGTTCCCATACCCAAATTGTACGCAAGGTACCTGAAAAACGCTAATTTTCCCAGTTACCTTTTTCATAAATTTTTTATTACTGGAGAAAATATGAACCCTGTTTATTTTCCTTATACCTATATTACAGAATCATCTGTTTTAAATTTATTACGTTTTTTTCACTCTTTTACTATTTACCAGATTTATGAAAAAAAACCTGAGGTGCATATTGAAAAATTCATCACAGACAAAAAATTATTAACAATAACTCCTGCTTCATGTGATGCTGATATAATAGAAAGTATATTTAATGAATTTATAGAATGGAAAAGCATTCACAATAAAACAGATATCTCTTTTATCAAAACTCTCACTGATCCCTACCCTCTTTTTGACAAAACCTCAAAATATAAAATTAAAACTGAAATTCAAAAAAATCCTGATAATAAAAAAGATGATATACAAAATTTAATATTAACCTCTCAGGTATTTTTAAATATAGCTGAAGATTTAGACAGAAAAAACGATGATGTTGACAAAAAATTTAATTCTTTGAGCAAATTAGAAAATAATATTTTTGAAAATTTAAAAGGACATGAAACAGACAAAAATAAAATTAAAATAGATAAAATTAAAATAGATAAAAACCATAGTAGTATTTCAGATAATAAATGTTATATGGCAGAAGAACGAATTACAGCATGGACCCATCTTTTTTTAAATTATGTCAAAACGAACAGGAATGATTTATCAGAAGCATACGGTCCCTTTATCACAGATAATTCTTTTTTATTTAACCATATTCTTAAAAACACAAAAAACACCTCTCCTGTAGCCATTATCCAGGAAATACCTGTCTATAATGATAATTCAAATGAATTAATAGAATTTAAAAACGAGCTGTCAGCTTATATTAAAAAACTTATCTTCAGTAAAAACCCTGATAAAGAAAAATTCAACTACTCTTTTACAAAAAACAAACTTACAAAAAACAGACAAAAAACTATTTTATTAAAACTTTTTGTAGAATCAAATACAAACCCTAAAGCTTTTTTTAAACAGTTTATAATACATGATAATAAGAAAAAGGAATTTAAAAAAAAAGATGAAAATTATTGTAACCTGATTTTTGGGTTTATTGATTGTATATAAAATATTTTTTTTATTTCTAACCTTGACTCATTCTTTTTTATTATTATAATAGTCTTTTTATATTATAATAATAATATTTTTTTATTATGATTTATTAATAAAAAAAATTATATTGTTTTCATAAAAATTTTTTGTTGCAAAATATATTGCATTTATTAAGATCTTAAATTTGGAGGTATTTAAAATGAGTTTTATCCCAAGTGTTGATGCAGAAAAATGTGTAGGTTGTGAGGAGTGTGTTGATGTTTGTCCAGTTGAAGTTTTTGAAATGAAAGACGGGAAATCTGTACCTGTTAATGCAGAAGAATGTTTAGGCTGTGAGAGTTGTGTTGAAGTATGTGAAGAAGATGCTATTACAATTGAAGAAGATTAAATAATTCACGTACTGTTTAATCTTTCAGGAATGAGGATAAATTAAATTCCCCAAGCATGCACACTAATTTAGATCGAAAGGCAGGCTGTGATGTATAATTGGGGAAATTATTTTGTCTAAGTTCTAAAAGTGTATAGCCAAATTAAAACCAAACCCTGCATTTTCTGTTTATCTTAAAAAGCATGTTAATTTATATGAAAATGATGAATTATGAATGGTAAATTATGAATTAAGGAATTCTACTAATTTATAATTTATTAGTAAGCGTTATTTCATTTTCATGTTTTGTTGTGCCTGTCAGAGCATGGACGTTATAGCAAATAAATAAGGGTCAAAAAACGAGCAAAAACAATGATTGATTGAAACACCCCAAACCTTAAGATAATGAAAAAGAACAAAATAACGGAGATTTAATGAAAAATAAATTATTGATATTTTTTATTATAGGAATAATACTGATTCCCATACTGGTAATTGCAGCTCAAGATAGAAGTGCCAAAGAGATACTTTTATCAGGAGGTAAAAAAGGTGATGTTCTGTTTCCCCACCGTATACACCAGGTCGTTCTTAAAGATTGTACTAAATGTCATAATCTTTTTCCCCAGTCATTAGGCTCAATTGAAAAATTAAAAATCAGTAAAAAACTTAAAAGAAAACAGGTAATGAAAAAGTGTAGAAATTGCCATAAGGCAAAAAGAGAAGCCGGCGAAAAAAGCGGTCCTATTGGATGTAATGCCTGTCATCTTAAGAACGTGGACAAAACAACTTCCGCAATTATACATAATAGATTCAGGTCATCTTTGCCCGATCTAAAATC
>DAOWNP010000259.1 GCA_030642545.1 Desulfobacteraceae bacterium
ATTTTTCTGCTTAAAATTGTTAATTCATTTTTATCAATTCTGCTTGGTCTTTGTTTGTATATATCTGAAATTTCTTTAAAAATTTGAATGAGAAAGTTGAAAAGCTTGTCTCCCATTTCTATTTGAGACTTATATGTCCATGAAGCAAAATCTTCTAATTTTATTCTTAAAATTTTATTTATTGGGAAGTTTGTTAAAAGTTTTTTATAAAGTTTTATTTTTAGTTTATAAGTTTTTGCATTGGAATTTAACTCACATCTTAAATAAAAGCAATTATTTACAAAGTCAACTTTTTTTTCTTTTTCTGTGTTTTTATAATAATTCAGAATAAAATTCATGGAAAAAATAAAAGGGTCTGTGAAATTATTATTTTTGGTTGATAAAACATTTTCTCTGAATTGATGAGATATTAATTTTTTATTTGAAACATCTATAAAAAGTCTTAACAAAAGCATTTTAATAATAGATTTTAATGGTTTTTGCAAAGATTTGTTGAGCTGCCACAAACCAGCACCAAAAAATTCATCTTGTTCAATACTTTCAAGATTTCCTAAATCTACAAAATCATAATGACCATATAACCCCTTTTCCTTTTTAAGAATAGAGGCAAACAAATCATAATCTAATGTATTTTTTGTGTTGTAGCATACCCACCATAATGGAATTTTTCCACAAATTAATATAGATGTCCTGTAAAATTCTTCTTTTAATACATTTTTTTGTAAGCTTCCTGAACTTTCAATATCAAGTTGTCCAAAACGGCCATCTTTTATATCATTGATATCTGAAATAAAGAAAAACAGAGGTATTTTAATATTTGAATCCATCCAGTCTTTAATTAAATTTAATTTTTTATTTAAATTTTTCCAGGCGGTTTCATTATATTGTTTTTTATTATAACAAATCCATATATCACAATCAGATCCTGATGTTTGACCTACGGTACCTATGCTTCCTATGGTATAAATCCCTTCTATGATATAATATTTTGCAGATGTTTTAAGAAGAGAATCATATTTTTTTATCCTGAATTTTTTTTTAAAAACAGATTCCATAGAACGAATTTTTTCATCGTTGTCTATATTGTATATTTTAAAATGTGATTTTGCATTAGGAAGATATCCAGGACATCTATGATGATTAATACTTAAAAGCCAGGGGAGCAGATATAAAATAGTTTCACTGTCTTTAGGAGTAAGTTCTGAAAATATTTTTTTTCTAAAATTATTATATCCAATAAATTTTTGTCTATTTGTATTTATGGATCTCATCATTAAAGTGGTTTTTTTTTCTTTTTCCAATTTATTATTTCTTTAAATTTAAATAAATGTTTATGTCAAAACCAGTGGTGTCTGGTTAGAAAATTGCAAAAAACAAAATAGATAAAATAGATAAAAGACGGAAAGTTTACTTGTTTTTTCCGCTATTTTAGAATAAATTTCCCTCTCGCAAGATTCTAACCGGACACTACTGTTTCAAAACAGTAAAAAAAAATATTTTTTTAGATAATAATAAGCATGTATATGGTATGATTATCAAATATTATCCATATAATATATTTTGATAATAATTAATTTTTTTTATTAAAAATAATAATACTATAAATTGATACAAGTGTAAATACTACTATAGATTATTGACACATAATATTTTAATAGCAGTATTTACAGGAGATATAAAATTATTGAAAACTGCTAAAAAAAAAAGTGTGGATTGCCATAAATGTAAACATTACTATATTACCTGGGATAAAAATTTTCCAAATGGATGTAGAATTATGAATTTTAAATCAAAATTATTGCCTTGTATTAGTGTATATAAAAGCTCAGGAATGAACTGTCTTAAATTTGAACAAAAGCGGATTGTGGTAAAAAAATGACAATTAAAGTAAATGAAATTTTTTTTAGTATACAGGGAGAATCTGTTTATGCAGGAAGACCTTGTATTTTTATTAGATTAACAGGATGTAATTTAAGATGTATATTTTGTGATACTATATATGCATATTATGAAGGAGAAGATTTATCTATTCAACAAATTTTAAATAAAATATCGTGTTATACCTGCTCTTTAATTGAGATTACAGGTGGTGAACCGTTAATACAGGATAAAACGCCTGCTCTTATAGAAGCTTTGCAAAACAAAGGATATGAGGTTCTTCTTGAAACCAACGGAAGTATTGATATCGGTAAAATAAGTAAAAAATGTATTAAAATTGTTGATATTAAATGTCCATCAAGCAGAGAAAGTAAAAATAACAGGTTTGAAAATATAAAATTATTAACACAAAAAGATCAGATAAAATTTGTCATAAGTTCAAAAAAAGATTATTTATATGCAAAAAAAATTTTATCAGAACATGATATTAAAATTGCCGGATCAAATATTTTGTTTTCACCGGCTGCCGGAAAAATCACACCGGCTGAGTTATCTGAGTGGATAAAAAGCGACAGTCTTAATGTAAGGCTGAATCTTCAGCTGCATAAAATAATCTGGCCAAATAAAGAAAAAGGTGTGTAAAAATGGGAGAAAAAGCTGTTGTCCTTTTAAGTGGAGGGCTTGATTCTACAACTGTTTTAGCTATTGCAAAAAAGCAGGGGTTTGAATGTTATGCTCTTAGTTTTTTATATGGGCAAAGGCATAGTTATGAAATAGAAGCCTCAAAAAAAAGTGCCTTGCTCTTTGGTGTAAAAAAGCATCTTATTTTAAATATTGATATGGAACAAATAGGAGGTTCTGCTCTTACAGATAAAAAAATTAATGTTCCGAAACAAAGTGTTTCTTTAAATACCATACCAGTAACCTATGTTCCGGCAAGAAACACAATTTTTCTTTCCTATGCTTTATCATTTGCTGAAGTGATTTCATCAAATAATATTTTTATAGGAGTAAATGCGGTTGATTATAGTGGCTATCCTGATTGCAGGGAGGAGTTTATAAAAGCTTTTGAAAAAATGGCAAATCTTGCTACAAAAGCTGGTGTTGAAGGAAAAGGGCAAATAAAAATCCATACTCCTTTAATAAAACTTTCAAAAGAGGAAATTATACAAAAAGGAATAAGTCTTGGAATTGATTATTCATTAACTCACAGTTGTTATGACCCGTCAGAAGACGGGCTTGCCTGTAAAGAGTGTGATAGTTGTATTATCAGGAAAAAAGGTTTTGAAAAAGCAGGTATTTTGGATCCTACTCTTTATATATAATCTAAAAGCTGTATGAGATCTGTAATTATAAGATCAGGAGATAATGTTTTACAAAGAACATTATCTTCTCTTAACCTGAGAGATCTTTTATCTCCTGCAAACAGAGCTGTTTGAAATCCTTCTTTTTTAGCAGTATAAATATCATTTAACATGTCATTACCTACATATAGTACAGAGGAGGGATGCAGGTTTTTTGCTTTCAAACTTTTTTTTGCCAGTTTGAATAAATGAGAGGATGGTTTGGCATAGCCAAACTTATAGGAAAAAAATAAAAGTTTATCATTAAAACCGCTTTGTATTAAATCTGCTCCTAAAAACCATTCAATAATCAAAGGAGTATAAAATTGAGCATTGGAAATAATACCTAAGCAGATTTTTTTATCGGAAAAATATTTAATTGTTTTTTTAAAATCAGGCATTGGATAAACAGGATTTGTGATGAATTCAAATTCAATGGTAAATTTTTTGGCTGTTGTAAGGTTATCTAAACCAAGCAGCTCCATCCATATCTTTTCAACAACAATCTCAGGATAATCAACCCCTTTTTTTTTAAGTTCCAAGTGTTGTTCTTTTACAGCCTTTACAAAAAGAGTATATGCTTCATCAATACTTAAACCAATAGAATATTTTTTAAAAAGAGCGTCTATTTTTCCTCTGTTTTTTGTTTGGCTGCATATAGCATTAATTCCGCCTGATCCGCTTATTATCAAGGTACCGTATATATCAAACAGAATAGCCCTGATTGGTTTTTTAATACTTCCTGAGGCTGTTTTGTCTGTTTTTTCCGGAAAAAGCGGGTGTATATATTTTGAAATTAAATTGTAATTTAACATATTATCCTTTTTATAAAA
>DAOWNP010000335.1 GCA_030642545.1 Desulfobacteraceae bacterium
ATCCTCCATCATATCCTCCATCATAGCTTCAACAACTTCATGGTAATCTTCAGGAGAACTAAGCAGAGGAAGTCCCACAGAGGTTCTAATATCAGATACCTCTGCATCATGAACTAATCTGTAAAACTCATGTCCACCAATAAGATGCATTGATTGGGCAACTGCCCACAAGCACCCTTTTTTATGAAGTTCTGAAAAAACATACCTGGGATTTTTGAGATCAATATTTTTTTCCTTTTTAAGCTTGTCTTTTACCATCCTTGAAGAATAAGACCAAATAATCTCATGTCCCAAGAAACGCTCTTTTATAATTTTATCAATATATGAATATGTATCAAGTGCCCGGCTTGTAGTACCAAAAGCAGCCATTATTATTGGTGTTTTCATCTGTTTCTCCTAACTGTTAAAAAAAAATTCATCTGCTATAATCTATCAATATTAAAAATACAAGTTAATGTATTTACTCTCCCCATGTTTTTATCCATGCATATTCATCATATCCATCAGGATAAATCCCCTCTTTATACCACTTATCAGTAAGTTTACCCTCTTTTTTAAATTTCCTGTACTCCTCCCGGTAGCTTAAAATTTCATCTAAAAACCATTTTGGATATTTTCCTTTTTTATCTGCCAGCTCATAATATAAAGGGAGAACCCTGCTTTTTATTTTTTCTATTTCTTCGTCTTTCATCTCAACAACTTCATATATCTTTTTTTCAATAATTACTTTTCTTGATTTTGCTTCAAGACTTCGTATTTTATAACGAACTTCCTCTTTTATTGTTTTATACTGCAACAATAGTATGTTTCTTGCTGAATTAAGTGCAGCCTCTTTTGTTATTCCGGTAAATACCTCTGATATTCCAGCTATTTTAAGAAGATCTTCATACATATCTTTTGACTGAAGGCTAATTCCTCCCATATAACCTCTTATAGGAAAACTCGTTACATATTTAAAAGTTGAAGATAGTGCCTGCATCAAAATCTGTGTATACCATGCACATGGTCCTGAATTTAACATTCCGGTTGCAACCATTGCAGGCATATCAAAAATCTTACATACAATAGTTTTATTAAAACCGCATGCCTCATTTACATCTCCTGCTATTCTTGAATAAGGCAGTGCATAAAATGTGATCTTTTTCAGATCTGCTGCTGTTCTTATCGGAACGTTTAAAGAGGCTATATTTATATAACCTCCAACATCAACAATTCCTCCAAGTATAAACCCGTTTTCTTCCAAAAGCCTGTTTATGGTTGGAGCAGCTTTTCCAAAAATCCAGTCTATTTCACAATATTTTAATTCATCATAATATAGCCTGGGTTCATAATCAAAAAGAAAAGGGAGATCAAATACAGAGAGTGCCGGACATACCATCTCGCCCATAGCAAGAGTTCCACTTGCAAATTGGAGTTGGCCTAACCGTACTTTTCTTATAAAATCAGGTTCATCCCCCATAACTCCTCCAGGATACAAAACAACCCTTATATTAAAGTTACTGCCCATTGTTGAAAGAGTTTTTTTTATATCTTTTATAAATTTTTTTGCCATATTATATTGGGGACTGTATTTTGGAGCAGTTACAGCTCCTTTGATTACCAACTCAAGAACAGGATTTTTGTTTAACATCATATCTGTACAAAAATCTTCCATTTTATCAGGTACATTCATCTTTTTCAATAATGGTAAAAGATCACTTTTTTTAATATTAAACTGCAAAAGTAAAATTTTTTCTATTTCTTTAGGAGTTTTATTCTCTTTTTTTGCAGCAAGCACTGTATCCATGAGTTTACTGTATCTATGCGGCACACAAATATTTAAAAGAGACTTTAATTCTGCAAAACTAATAGAATAAACCCTGTCTGTTTCATCTGCATAAACCCTCTGATTTACAAACACTATAAACAGTAAAATTAATAATAAACTAAAGTAAAAAGAGTTTGATTTAATTTTGTACATATCTATCTATTCTCCTGTTTTTTTTATGTTTCATCTAAAAATTTATCAAATTTGTATCAAATAAAGGAAGAAGATCCATAACTTTTAACAAACACAAACTAATATCTTCATAAAAAGTTATAATAATCAAGGCTGCCATCTCCATTGCTGCAAAAGGAAAGACTGCTTTAAATATTTCTATAACAGGTGTGTTAAAACGAAGACTTGAGACAAACAAACTTTGCCCAAAAGGAGGTGTGATAAAACCTATTTCCATATTAAGAAAAAATATAACTCCCAAATGATAAACATCTACACCATAACTTTTTGCTATGGGTAATATAATAGGCACAAGTACTAAAATTGCAGTAAACATATCCATTATCATTCCTGATAATAATAAAAACAGGTTTAAAAATATTAAAAAAGCTGTTTTACTATTTATAACTCCCTGCATATATTCCAGCAACTGTTGTGGCATCTCTTTTAATACCAGATAATCTGTCAGAGCAACAGCACATCCCATAATAATAAAAATTGCCCCTAAAACCATCATGCTGTCAGACATAATACCTGGTATTTTTATTAATTTTACCTCTTTGTGAATAATTGTCTCTATAATAAAAAACCCTGTCACTGTCACTGTTGCTGCTTCTTCTATAGTAATAATACCTGCAAAAAAACCGGATATTACCATCAGCATTAAGGGTATCTCCCATTTTAAATCATAAAGTGCGCCAGCAAGCTCTGATAAAGAAAACGGGGTTGTTGGGATATTTTCTTTATAACTAACATATACTGAATATATAAACTGGGATAAGATAAAGATCAAAGCAGGAATAAAACCTGCAATATAAAGCCAGCGTATATTAGTTTCAGAC
>DAOWNP010000191.1 GCA_030642545.1 Desulfobacteraceae bacterium
AAGGATTTTGATACTGTTTGCCATACTCACCCCAAATCCTTGAAAATGTACTTCATTGACATGCTGTTACGTATGGCTGCATGATAATTTTGCTTCGATTTCGGTGAAACTTTAGTTTTGATGTACTTTATTTTCGTACAATAACAGATGAAAACTAATGAAAATAAAACCATTCATATTGGTAATAAAACAATAGGTGCAGGTCATCCTACATATATTATCGCTGAAATAGGGATAAATCATAATGGTGATATAAAAATTGCCAAAGAACTTATTGATATTGCAATAGATGCCAAAGCTGATGCAGTAAAGTTTCAAAAGAGGCATTTGCCCAGTCTTTATCAGGAAGATGTATTAACAGACACAGTAAAGTATGAACAAAATTTTCAATACATGATTCCTATTCTTAAAAAAGTTGAATTAAAAGAAAATGAGATAAAGGCGCTTAAAAGATACAGTGAGAAAAACGGGATTGAATTTTTATGTACTCCTTTTGATATCAAAAGTGCACAATTTTTAAATATAATTGAAGTAAAAGCGTTTAAAACTTCATCAGCAGATATTAATAACTTTTTGCTTATTGAATATCTTGCAAAACTGGGAAAACCCATAATAGCTTCAACAGGAATGTCATTCTGGCATGAAATAGAAAAAACTGTTGAAATTATAAAAAAGCACAGGACACCGTTTGCACTTTTGCATTGTAAAAGTGTTTATCCTGTATGGCCAAGAGAGGTTAATCTGAAAATGATCAACCTGCTTGGCCGGTTTGATTGTCCTGTAGGATATTCAGGACACGAGCTTGGTATTATTGTTCCCTTGGTTGCAGCATCTGTGGGAGCATCTATTATAGAAAAACATATAACACTGAATAAAAAAATGAGCGGTCCTGATCATAAAATAAGTCTGGAACATAAAGAACTAAAACGTATGATCAGAGATATTCGAATAGCTGACCAGGCAATGGGAAAAGAGAATCGGTTTTTACTTCGAGGAGAAGTGCTAAACCGTGAGCTTTTTGGAAAAAGTCTTACAGCGAGAGAAAATTTAACCAAAGGTACAAAAATAACAAAACAAATGGTTAATGTTATAGGACCAGGCAAAGGATTGTCCCCTGGAGAAATAGATAATCTTATAGGAATAACTATAGACAGAGATATCAAAAAGGGAGATTTTTTCCAAAAGCAGGATATTGATGGTGAAGATATTTCTGATTTTAACAGTTTTTTTAACAGCGAGTGGGGACTAATTACCCGTTTTGCTGATTTTAAAGATATTATGTCTTATAATCCTGATGTAATAGAGTTTCATTTAACAGCAAACGATCTGCAGGCAGGATTTACACCCGATAAAAAAAATCATCAAAAACTAATTGTTCACGCACCAGAGTATATAGGAGAAAAACTCTTTGATTTGTGCAGTGGAAATGAAGAAATACGAACTGCATCTGTCAAAATGGCACAAAAAACTATTGATTTTACACAATATTTATCCAAATATTTTGAGGGTGTGCCCAAGGTAATAGTTCATCCTGGTGCAATGAGTTTAAATACAAAACTTGACAAAGCAAAGCTTAAAAAAGCTCTTTTTGATTCACTATGTGATATAAATAAAAAAGGAGTAGAACTTCTTTTTGAAAACCTGCCTCCTTATCCCTGGTATTTTGGAGGTCAGTGGAAAGGTAATTATTTCATGAATGCAGATGAGATAAGCTCTTTTTGCAGTGAGGCAGATATAAATATTTGCTTTGATCTTTCTCATGCAGCACTTTATTGCAATGCAAAAAACAAAAGTCTCATCAAATATATAAAAAAAGTAAAACAGTATATAAAACATATCCATTTTGCAGATGGTTATGGTCTTGACGGAGAAGGTGTTCAAATAGGTGAAGGGGATATTGATTTTGATGAAATCATGCCTCTTTTTGATGATTTTAGGAAAACAGGGGTCCTGGAATATGGGAGGGGCCTCTGCAAAAAGGAAAAAGGTTTATTAGAAGCTTGTTTAAAATTAAAAAATATAATTTTGAGTTGGGGATAAATTTATTAAAATGTTTTACTTTCATGGGGTTATTACAGTTTTATATGAAAATGATGAATTATGAATGGTAAATTATGAATTAAGGAATTCTACTAATTTATAATTTACCAGTAAATATTATTTCATTTTCATGTTTTGTTGTGCCTGTCAGGGCATGGGTGTTATATAAAAAGTTATGAAAAAATTACCTATAGGTATTCAGACATTTAAAAATCTTATAAATGAAGATTACAGCTATGTTGACAAAACTGTATTTATTCAAGATCTTGTCAATAGAGGGAAATATTATTTTCTTTCCAGACCCCGCAGATTTGGGAAAAGCTTGTTTTTAAGTACTTTGAAATCCGCTTTTCTATGTGAAAAAAATCTGTTTCAAGGCTTGTTTCTTGAGAACAACTGGGATTGGGGGTTTAGTTGGCCGGTGATTCACATAAGCTTTGGTGCTGGAGTATGTAGAACGGTTGAAGATATTAGAATCACTTTTGATGAAATTTTGTATGACCATGCCAGGGAAAATTCAATTGAATTTATAAAAAAAAGTCTCAAAGGTAAATTTGCTGAATTAATCAGCAGTCTTTACGAAAAATACGATCAGCAGGTGGTAATATTAATTGACGAATATGACAAGCCCATTCTTGATAATATTGATGAAACAGATACTGCAGTTCTTATTCGGGAAGAGTTAAAAAATATTTATTCTGTTATCAAAGATGCTGATCCATATATTAAATTTGTCTTTATTACCGGTGTATCCAAGTTTAGCAAGGTTTCTCTTTTCAGCGGGCTGAATAATTTAAAGGATATTACTTTATCAAAAGAATATTCAGCCATATGCGGCTACACTCAGGAAGATCTGGAAATAGTTTTTGCTGAACGCCTGCATGATGTGAATCTTGAAAAAGTCAGGAAATGGTATAGTGGATATAAATGGCTTGGGAAAGAAGTCTATAATCCTTTTGACATCCTTTTATATCTTGACAGCAAAGAATTTCGAAGCTACTGGTTTGAGACAGCAACCCCCACCTTTTTGATAAAACTGCTTGAGACTGAACAGTATTATATACCAGATCTGTACAATTTAAGCGCAGGCGAAGAGATAATCGGCAGCTTTGATGTGGAAGACATCAAGATTGAGACCCTGCTTTTTCAAACCGGATATCTGACCATTAACAATTTGCAACAGATCGGTGCATTCCGGTGCTATGACTTGACCTATCCAAATCTTGAAGTCGAATCCAGCCTGAATAATTATATTTTAAGTTATTTGGTGAAAGACAGGGTGGCCAAGACCCGCAATCAATCAGCTATCATAGATGCTTTGATGACCAATGATTTTGATAAGCTGAAAAAAACGATCCACGCATTTTTTGCCTCTATTCCCAATCAATGGTATCGCAAGAATTCTCTTGTCGATTATGAAGGTTATTATGCTTCAATTGTTTACTGTTATTTTGCTGCCACAGGTTTAGACACCACTCCGGAAGAGACTACAAACCACGGTTTGATTGATTTGGTCATCCGATTTGAAGAAAAAGTCTATATTATTGAATTCAAGGTTGTGGAACTGACTTTAAAAGGAAATGCATTAAAACAAATCAAGGATAGAAAATGTCATCAGAAATATTCTGGAAAAGAAACCTATTTTATCGGAATTGAATTCAGCAAAGAAGATCGAAATATTGTCAGCTTTGAATGGGAGCAGATACTTCCAGAAGATAAGGAGAAGTAAAAAATGAGAAGTAAAAAATGAAAAAGATACCCTACGGGATAAGTGATTTTGAGAGAATAAAGACAGATAATTATTATTATATAGATAAAACACATTTTATTCCGGAGATTGAGGATGCTCCTGATTATCTTTTCTTTTTAAGACCGAGGCGGTTTGGCAAGAGCTTGATTGTAAATATGCTTATTGCTTATTATGATATTGGGTTTGCAGATAAGTTTGATAATATTTTTCAAAACACCTTTATTTTGGATAATTCAACTAAGCTGAAAAATAGTTTTCATGTGATGAAATTTGATTTTTCTGCTGTTGATATTACTGATTATATTGATAGTTTTAAAAATCATCTTAATCTGAAAATAGATGGTTTTGTGGATAGATATGATATTGACCTGAAGTTTAATATCCAAAACCCAATAGATAAATTAGAAGTTTTATTTGATTATTGTATAAAAAATAATATTTCAATTTACATTTTCATTGATGAATATGATAATTTTGTAAATAAATTGTTAGTATCAGATATTAATATATATAAAGATTTGGTAACCACAAAAGAAGCTTTATATAAACAGTTTTTTACCATGTTAAAAGTGGGAACAAGCTCAAACAACAGTGCTATAAAAAAAATGTTTTTCACAGGTGTTAGTCCCTTGGCTTTGTATGATGTAACCAGTGGAAGCAATATTGGTTCAAATTTGTCGTTAAAAAAGGCCTTTAATGATTTTGCAGGAGTTACTAAAAAAGAACTGGATAAGATAATAATCCATTATAAACTTGAAGATAAAAAAGAGATGATATTTTCAAGATGCACTGAATGGTATGATAATTATCTGTTTAATGAGGATATACCATATACTATTTATAATACAGATATGATATTTTATTATCTGCATTCTATTATAAAAGAGCGTATAGAACCAAAGCCGCTTATAGATATAAATGTAAGAACAGATTATTCAAAATTAAAATATTTAATTTATACCAATAAAAAGCTAAATGGGAATTTTGATTTAGTAAATAGATTAATACAAAACAGGCAAGTAATTGTGTCTGAAATTAAAGATAATTTTTCAGCTTTTGAGATGCTTCAGGGGGATAATTTTTCTTCATTTTTATTTTCATTAGGGTTTGTAACGCTTGAAAAATACAGAGTAGGATTAAATTTAAAAATCCCAAATCAGACCATCAGAAAAATAATGGCTGAATTTATAGAGAATGTTTATAAAGATATTGATTTAACTTACAGCTTCAACATTTTAATAATCATTTAATAAATTTTGGTTATGAGAAAGACTTGGAAGTTTTCAGATACTTGAATGAACAAGTTAAACTTCAATCCAGCATCAGAGATTTCATAGATGGTGAAACATTTATGAAAGGTTTTCTAATTGCTTATCTTTCATTAAATCCTTATTATGAAGTTAAAACTGAAGAGGAAATAACCAAAGGTTTTGTAGATATTTTA
>DAOWNP010000218.1 GCA_030642545.1 Desulfobacteraceae bacterium
AAAAACATCAAAAGAGCCAGCTATTCCATCTGCTTTTGAGTTTTCAGATAAAACATTTCTAACTCTAAATCTATGTACCTGTTTGTGGAAGTTATTTCATCCTCATTCCTTAACAAGGATAAAAGAATAGAAAAAATTAAGGTTTATGAAAAAATCTTCTGCCAAATCCGACTAATCGGCAAGACCGATACCGAAAAGCAAATTATTATTACTATTTAATCGTGTATTGAATTGAGTTTTATCATTGCATCAAATAAGGACGATCTTTTTCCTATAAATTTACCTATCCACTCATTGTAAATTTCAATAATCTTCTTTGACCGGTAAAGATCCGATAATACTCTATCTGCAAGAAGTCGAAAATCTGCATCGTTCCTTCTCACTGCAAGTGCAAAAGGTTCATATGAATATACATTTGAATTAACAAAGAACTTCATTGGCGTATCAGATGCCAATACAAGACCAATGAGCACAATCTGATCAGCAGAGAACGCATCAATGTCTTTATTTAATAATGCGGCCACCCCTTCCTTTGCAGACTTAAATAAAACAATCTCAGCTTCAGTTGAAGTTTCTTGAAGCAGGTTCTTCAATTCCACAGAGGTAGTAGTTTCTTTGACCACCCCGATTTTTTTCCCGGCAAAACCAGAATCTGCAAGACTATTCTTATCTCTTAAGGTCATAAGTGAAGCACCTGTAACAAATGTCAACTGCGTAAAGTCAACAAGTTCCATTCGAGAGAGTGTCTTGGTGGTGGAACCACATAATATGTCAATTTTGTTGTTCATTAAAGCTTTAAATCTATTTTTGGATGTGACGGGAATGTAAACGACTTTTACATCAGTGCCAATTTTTTTCTTCACCTCATCCGTAATATATTTACCAATATCAATGGTGTATCCAGATGGATTACCGGCTTTATCCATAAATGACATGGGCGGCTCCGAGGTACGATAACCAACCCTGATTTGACCTGTCTTTTTTATCTGTTGCAGCGTGCCCGTATGCTGTTTAGCATACAAAGGGGCAACAAAAAAAATGACTAATAAAATAGTTAATAGTTTTCTTGTTATCATGCTTCTCTCCTGTGGGCTGTTAAGGTATTAGATAGATTATTGGAAATGACTTTAGAAAATTTTTCATTACTCGTCAAGGTAAAATTAAGTGTGCCTGTAGTCGAATTTATTTTCTGACTTGAACACAGAAAAAATTTTCATTCCTAATTAAAATCAATTAAAAACTCCAGAACAAGTCAATAGTGTAAAATATAGCTGTATCATCAAAATCTTCACCTCTTAAATCAGAAACCCCATCTTGTGGTACAAATACAGATAAAGTATTTCCAATTGAAAAATGGTTATTAAACCTGTAAGAAAAATTAAGGTCATACTCTATACCTACGAAGTTGTCTATATTTGATTTTGAATGTACTTTTTCAATACCTCCGGTTTTGTGGAATTTGTAACCTGTAACCTGGGTTTTATAAAAAAAGTTATTAAAAAAAATAGTACCTTTTAATCCAAAACCCATCATGATTAAACCAGGCGCATCTCCTGTAGAACTATTATTCACACCTCCATATCCAGAACCTGGTGTTCCAAGCATATTAAAATTATTTGAATATAATTTGCTTCCTAAAACAGGAATTTGTTGATAAATATAAGCGTTGAATATACCAAATGTAGGTGACACGCTGGAGACATTGCTTATTCCGTTAAAAGCTGTTATTTTATCTGTTTCAGAATTATCATCTCCTGAAAGAAATGTTCCTCCAAAATAGGGGATGAAATTATCGTTTATATCAATTTCAATAGAAGCAAAAGCTGCAAAAGCATCAATATCAAGAGAAATATCACTATCTGTGTCTTTATTTCCAACAGCCCACATAAATTCAAATCTTGGTATAAATATTCCTATATTCCCGTAGGCTTCTGCTCCAAGATAATGAACAGATGCATCAACAGTATTGTTGTCGCTGTAGCTGTATATTGGGGCAATTTTCAAGCCTGCAACTTCAAATAATCCTCGAAAAGCGTAAACACGCCAGTCAGAACCATTGGCATCTATAGTATGATCATCATTCCAGATTACTTTATCATTAATAATAAAATAATATATTTCATAGTCAAACCAGTCGGTCTCAACATATATACCAAAATATGGATGATCATCCATATAGAAAAAGGCTCCTGTGTTAATATCTAAGAATCTGGTATCCCAGCCTGAAGAAAATTCAAAAAAACCAAAATCATAGGTGAAATTCAGCTTTTCAATACCAAAATCAGAACCTTTTAGAGATGCTTGGGATTCATAATCAATACGGTCAATATTATCTCTATTTAAAGTTATATCTGATTCTAAAGTAATAAAAAAATCCCAGTTATCACCTTTCCCTGAAAGCCCCACTCTAACCTGGGCTCTTATTGCATGACCTGCCATGACTCCATTTTCATAGCCATACCAGTCAAACTCTGTATCATCTTTATTTAAGTCAATGTTTACAGGAAAATGCATATCATTAATCAAACTGCCGAATATTTTTATATCAATATTTTTACTTATAGCAGTTACACTGGCAGAGGTATTTTCAGCAAAAACAGTGCTAAAATTAAAAACCAGCAACAATAACAAAAATAATATTATTTTTTGAATCATAATTTGTCTCCTAAGAAGAACCACCACGACCTTTCGGCCACAACAAAGCATGAAAGTCTATGGTTAAAGGTAAAAAAACAAATGTTTTGAGCATCTGTAATATATTGAAATAACAGTATTAAAAAAGACTTTCATATAAAAAGTTTTAAATTTTAAAATATAATAAAAATATTATTTGAAATATTGCTGTAAATCATAGATTGTAAAAATAAAAATAGTTTCTTTATATTTTTTTGTTTTTTTAACAAAACGTTGTTTGAGTTTTCGGTATAAAATTCTATATGCAAGTAAATTTTACAGAAATTGTGATCAAACAAGAATTATAGCAAAATACATTTAGAAACATGGACAAAATAATTTCCGTAAACAGGCATATAGATTAGGCAAAGATGACCTGAATCTATGATGTATAATTGGGGAAAGAGCCGTTTTGTCCATGTTCCTTATTATAATAAGTTTAAATTTTAAAGTATGCAGAAATATATATAAAGAAATTATATAAAAGCAAGATAAAAATTAAGATAATTTTTATCTTAATCCTGTATGTCCTAACCCGCCTGTATCTCTTTTTGTCTTTACAGAAAACTCTTTTACTGTTTCAAACGCAACAGGAATAACAGGGACAAATATCATCTGACAGATACGGTCGCCCTGGTTTATTGTAAAAGGTATATCCCCCCTGTTCCACAAACCTATAGTTATTTCTCCCTGATAATCACTATCGCAAATACCTATTAAATTTCCCAAAACAATTCCGTGCTTAATACCCAGCCCTGATCTTGGAGTTATTACAGCCATAATAGACGGATCATTAATATTTATAGCCAATCCGCTTTTTATTATTGTAGTTTCTCCCGGGTTAATTATTTCAGATTCTTTTATACATGCTCTTAAATCAATTCCGGCAGAACCTTTTGTTGCATATGAAGGAACGGGGATACTATTTCCTATTAACGGATTTAATATTTTTATTTCAATTATTTTTTTCATAGTTACAAAACCTGATTAATGGTGTATATAAAAAAATTCTATTATAATTTTTAAAGTTATTTATAATTTAATTATTTTTGAGTCAACTATTAAAATATGTAATACTTAGTTTGAAATATGAAAAAAACAGAGATCTGTTCTCAAAAAAAAACTACTGTGTCTGTATGTGTTATAGCAAGTGGAAGCTACGGCAATTGTATTTTTGTTTCAGACGATAAAACATCTATTCTTTTTGATGCTGGTCTTTCTGGAATTGAAATAGAAAAAAGAATGAAAAGCAGAGATATTCATCCTGAAAATATTGATGCGATTGTTGTATCTCATGAGCACTCAGATCATATAAAAGGAGTTGGAATACTGTCAAGGCGTTATAAAATACCTGTTTATATTAGTTCCAAAACTTATGAAAGTGCTAGTCTTAAACTTGGTAAAATAGATTCTATAATAAATTTTTGCTGTGGATCTGATTTTAAAATAAATGGTTTTCACATTCATTCTTTTCCGATATCTCATGATGCAGTAGATCCTTCAGGTTTTACCATTATAAGAAATGGTATAAAAATTGCCATTGCCACAGACTTAGGTAGAGTTACAAACGTTGTAAAAGAGCATCTTAAAGGGTCTGCTGTACTTATACTTGAAGCTAATCATGACCCTGATATGCTTATTAACGGTCCTTATCCATGGAGTCTTAAACAGAGGGTCAAGGGCAGATGCGGACATCTTTCAAATTTTGAATCCAGAGATCTGCTAATGGAATTGGAACATAAAGAACTTTCTTATGTTTTTCTTGCTCATTTAAGTAAGAAAAATAATTCCAGAAAAAAAGCATTTGAAACAGTAGGGGCTGCTTTATCAGGGAAGAATGTTTCACTTTTTGTAGCAGATCAGGATAAATGCTCGCAAATGATTAAGCTATAGTTTTTTTACCTTGAGCCTGAAGAAGTTTTCATTCCACAGGCAGCCTGTCGAAGATAAATTGAAAATTTAAGTTGAAATTTCTGTTCTAAAAATGTTATAAAATAGTAATATTTTTCTAAGAACCTCCATATCCTAATACGAATCAATAGTGTCCGGTTAGAATCTTGCGAGAGGGAAGTTTACTTGTTTTTGTAGCGTATTGAATAAATTACGTAGAATTTCTTAGTGCAGCACAGCCAAAAAAATTGCAATTGTTTGAGCGAGGCACGAGCGAGTTTTGCAATTTT
>DAOWNP010000241.1 GCA_030642545.1 Desulfobacteraceae bacterium
AATACGTGCTGATGGCAAAATTGCTGTATGGCTGTGGGCTTAGGCTTATGGAGTGTATTCGTCTGAGGGTAAAAGATATAGATTTTGGTCAAGGTAAAGTTTTTATACGTAATCCAAAGGGTGGTAAAGATCGGATGGTTATTTTGCCTGAATCTATACGCATGGAATTACAGGAACAAATTGATTATGTAATTGCATTGCATAAAGAGGATATAGAAAAGGGATTTGGAGAAGTATATATCCCTGAAGCACTTTCTCGTAAATATACCAGTGCCTCTAAAGAAATAGCCTGGCAATATATTTTTCCTGCACAAAAGTTATCAAAGGATCCACGATCAGGCAAAAATATGCGTCATCATATTGTGGAATCAAGTTTGCAAAAAGCGGTAAAACGTGCTGTTACCCAGTCAAAAATTTACAAAAAAGCAAGCTGCCATACCTTTCGCCACAGTTTTGCTACTCATCTGCTTGAAAACGGTACAAATATTTGGATAGTTCAAAAACTTATGGGTCATAAGGATGTAAAAACAACTGAAATTTATACTCATGTTATGAAAAAGGATATTGATTCTGTTAAAAGTCCTTTGGATTTGCTATAACCGGCACGGTCGGAGTGTGGTTATAGCATTGGTTAGAAATAAAGGGGATAGATTTATTTTATTCAACAATTTATTTCAAATAAATTCATGACTTTTTTTCAAATAAATATTTATTATTTTTCTATACTTATGAAATTAAAAATATTAACTGTACTTGTATTGTTTCACTTTATTATTCCAGGTGTATTATTAGCTATAGAGCCTGCCCTGATATAACGAATTAGGTTATGACTGAAAAAAATATCTGCAGGAATTATTCGGTTTTCTTTCCGGCTGTTTTTTCAATAACCGATATAATCCAGTTTTCAATAGTTTTTTTATTAATATTGACTACCTCTTTCTGAATTAGTTTTAAATCCAGTTCTGCTCTTGCCATTGTTTTATGTCCCCCTGCGGATCCATATATAGAAAATGCTTCTTTTGCTGTATTTCCAGCTCCTTTTCTCAGCCCATCGTTTCGAATTACAATGATCAGTTTCTTTTCATAAATACCTGAAATAATACTCCAGTTAATATTTGCAATAGTTAAAAAAAAATCTGCTACTATAACCAGTTCATCAGGTTTTACAATTTTTCCTGCATGAAAGAAAATACGATTTTTAATAATTTTTCTCTGTTTTATGGCATAACTTAGAAAATCAAGATCTTCCAGATTTAACACTGATCTTTCAACCTTTGTCACAATATTGTTATCTGCAAATTGATAAAGATATTGAAATGCTTTTATATCTTTTAAGGTTGCCTGTCTGGTAAAATCAGCTGTATCTGTCTTAATACCTAATATTAATGCTGCAGCAATCTTGCTTGCCGGTTTTATTTTTTTTAACTTAAGATATTCTGTCATTATGGTTGAACAGGCACCATAATCAGGTCTGATATCAGTAAATTTTGCATTATCACAGGTTAAAGGATGATGGTCAATAATAACATCATAGCTAAACTCAGAAAAACGTTCATTATGATCAGGCTGGGAATCTACTAATATAAAAGTAGTAAATTTTTCTTTTTCTATATTGTCTAATGAAATTAATTCCGCTTCTGTATATTCAATCATAGCAAGATTATCCGGCCGGCTAATCTTGTTAAAATGAGTAATAACAACTTCACTGACCCTGCGCCATAACAGGCGTTTAATTGCCATGGCACTGGCTATAGCATCAGGATCTGCATTGATAACTATAAGAACCTTTGAATTTCCGGTAAAAAGGCTGAAAAAACATTTTAATTTTTCTCTGTTGCTCATTTTAAAATTTCCGTTTAAGGAACAAGGATGAAAAACAATATCAGTATAATAAAAAGATAAATATAATGAATTATTGCAAAACAGGCAAGAGAAACTTTATACAAGTACACACATCAGTTAGTAACGTTTAAAATCCAAAAAAAATGAGCCCCCCCTTTATTTGTATTTTATTGTTATTTCTGATTTTTTATTTTATACATTATTAATATTCTGAGTTTTCTAAAAATTATCAAAATAAAAATAATAAATAGAAGGTGTTATTATGAACAACATTTCAATTATAAAAAGTGGTAAAAAGCCTTTTAAAAAAATTTATCTTTCACTTTTTCTATGGTTTTTGGGTAGAGCAATTGTTGCTGCATCAAAAGTTGATGATGAGATCAAAAAAGAGTTTGACTGTTTTCCGGATGGTTTTATGTTTTCATTAGGAACACTCCCAAATGGACCTCATATGATTATCGGAAAAAAGGAAAATGGAGCTGTAGAATATTTAGGATCTAAAAATAAAGATTTGGATATTAATGTAAAATTTTTATTCAAACACATAGAAGCTTTTTTTCTTGCATTTACATTTCAGGAAAGCACACCAACTGCTAATGCTTTTGATCGTATTATAGTAGAAGGTCCAATTCCTGAAGCATGTGCTGTTAATCGCATTCTATCCATTGTGCAAACATATCTGTTACCTAAACCCATTGTAAAACTTGCTATAAAAAGATATCCGAGCTGGTCAATCAAAAAACATGTTGCAGGAAGCAGTATGGTATATTTACGCACAATAACAGGTATTTAGGAAAAGACTTCAAAAATCACATGTTGCGATAGGTTATTAAATAAATTTGTTTTTATTAGAACTTGAGAGTCCAAAGTTCTGCCGTCATGCCGGACAAAGATCCGGCATCCAGCTTCATTATGTTGTTGGAATTATTCTGGATTCCGGCTTTCGCCGGAATGACGGCAAGAATAAATCAACATTTATAATATCAATGACTTAAAAGAACTTTAGACTCTCAAGATTAGAAAATAATCCCCATAACTTTTATCAAGGAGTTTTAAATGGGAACATCAAAAAAATTAGAGTTTTTTTTCCCTGTAAAAATAAATTCAGGAAAAAAAGCTTTAGCACATATACCATATGAAATAAGAGGGCTTAATGCAAAAAGCCCTCTTGTCATCACTACACAAACAAAAGGCAATCAAAAACAGATTAAACATTTAATTAATGCTTTTAAAGATTCTAAAATTAATCTAAGTATTTATGATGAAATATGTGATGATTCTGATATCAGTACTATTGAAGAGCTTGCCGGTATTTTTAAAGATAACGGATTTGATTCTATAATTAGTCTGGGTAATCAAAACACAAGTAATATTGCTAAAGTATTAAATATTATTGTATCAGGAGCCAATCGGAATTTAAACAATTTTAAAGGGTATGATAAAATAGACTTTCCTTTAAAACCTATGATTCTGATAGCTGACTCGCCAAATACAGGAGCAGGTGTATCAAATCAGGCTCTATTTGGGAATATGTCTTTTGTATCAGCCCATCTTTTTCCAGACCTTGTAGTGATTGATCCTGAAATAATCACAAAAGAGGATACAAAGACGATAATAAATACAGCTATGACAACTCTATCCTGCTGCATGGAATCTTTTAGAGAAGATTCATGCAGTAACTTGTCAAATGCTTGTGCCCACACAGGTATATCTCTTGTGATGGAGAATATAATATCTCTTGTTAATGAATCTCTCTGTTTTAAAACCTCATATAATATTTTTACCAAAAAGACTGCTAATAAACATATAGCTCTTGCCAATGCATCTGTTATGGGAGGATGTATTGCTTCCAACTCAAGCAACCTGCTTTCTTTAAAACTTGGAGCTGAAGCAGGTAAACATTGTAGCAGCTCATCAGAGGTTTGCATGGGTATAATCCTGCCTTATGTATTAGAGTTTTTATCTGTTAAAAAAAAAATTAACCTTTCACGACTGCTTCTTCCTGTGTCAGATATAGATACTTTTTGTAGAACGCCTGAATATCAGAGATTTGATAAGGCTGTTGTAAAAATAAGAGACCTCCAGAACGAGCTTTTTATGATCCCAGGAGTTTGTGTACCAAGAACACTTAAAGAGGCAGATATGTCAGAAAACAGTATATATGAAATATCAAAAACAGTTTGCAGCAATCAGCATAATAATTATAATGAAGAGGATTGTGCCTTTATATTAAAGCATGCTTTTGACGGCAGACCTGTTAAATAATATTAAATTTATGCTCACTTTTTATTACATTAATAAATAAGAATAACGAGGTCATTGTGGATATACCAGAATATTTTGAATTTTGCTGTCAGGTAAAGGTAGTAGCAGGAACAGATGCTCTTGAAAAAATACCAGATCTGCTTTTAAAACAAAATGTAAAAACTCCAATGATTATAACAGATAAAGGTGTAGCCGGAGCAGGTTTAATAGA
>DAOWNP010000015.1 GCA_030642545.1 Desulfobacteraceae bacterium
TAATAATTGGTTTTTATTTTTTAATGCAGCTTTATATCCTTCCTAAATTTGGAATATCAACTTGATTTAAAAAATCTTGTCAGGTGACAAATAAAGGTGAAGAGTCTAATGATTTTAAAAACAAAAAATTAAAAGATTGATAGGTGTATAGAGGGGATGATATGCAAGGAATAGAGCTTTCAGAGCAGTATTATCTGTCATATGGTGTTAAAATGATAGAAGATAACTTTCCTGAATTTAAAAATAGAATTGCAACAGGTCTTGTAGGGGATGGTTCTGAATGTTATGGGTTTGATGATGACATATCTCAGGATCATGATTGGGGACCTGGATTTTGTTTATGGTTAAATAAAGATGACTATAAAGCAATTGGTCAACAACTTGAGTTAGAATATGAAAAACTACCTAAAACTTTTAAAGGGTATAATCGACTTTTAAGCAAGTGGGGTAGCGGGAGGGTTGGTGTTCATGAAACAGGTGAGTTTTATAGAAAGTTTACAGGTTATTCTGATGTACCGGATACTCTTGAAAAGTGGCTCAACCTTCCAGAAGAATTTCTTTCAAAATGTACGAACGGCAAACTTTTTTTTGATCCTCTTGGTGAATTTACAAAAATTAGAAATAAACTTATCAATTTTTATCCTGAAGATGTGAGGCTTGTAAAGATTGCCGCTAAGTGTATGACATGTGCTCAGTCCGGGCAGTATAATTTTATGCGTTCTGTCAGGAGAAAGCAGTACTTTTCTGCTCTTTATGCACAAACACAATTTTGTTCAGATATTATTTCCATGGTATTTTTATTAAACAAACATTATGCTCCGTTTTATAAATGGAAACATCAGGCTGTTGCATCTCTTCCCATATTAGGTATGTTTTTATTTGAAAACATTAATGTTATAATTGCAGCAGGTGATTATAAAAAAAAAGAAAGTGTTATTGAGAGTATCTGTGTAGAAGTTATAGGCGAGTTGCACAATCAGGGGCTTTCTAATTTGGCAAGTGATTTTTTATTGGATCATGGACCAGTTGTTCATAGTAAGATTTGTGATATAAATCTTAAACAACGGGATGTGTGGTTAGGGTAATTATAAATCATATGGTGCTAAGTACCTAAGTAAAATTAATACGGTGCTTCTAAACTAATTTTTTAATAAATATCAATAACTTATATTGCGAAAAATTATGTTTATTTTTGCTTAGGTACTTATATTTATAAGCTATTCCCAATTAATTGTTTTTTTGTGATTTAAATAAGGAAATTAAGATGAAGAATATTTTAATTATTGGAGGTAGTTATTTTGCAGGAAGGATATTAGTTGAAGAGCTTTTAAGTATAAAAGAATATAATGTTTTTGTTTATAATCGTGGTAATATGCCTTTAAACATGCCTGGTGTTACAGAATTTGTTGGAGATAGAATTGATGGTAAGCAGATAAAACAGGTTATACCGGATAAACAGTGGGATGTTGTTGTGGATTTTTGTGCATATACTCCAGATCATATTGAAATTATGTTAGACAATCTTTCTGGTATAATAAAACATTATATATTTATAAGTACAACAACAATTTATGATAATATACTGGATTTACCAATAAATGAAGATGCACCAAAGCTTTTAGCTCCTCAAAAAGAACTCGGGCAGTATGCAGATTATGGATATAATAAATGGTTGAGTGAGTGTAAATTAACTGATTTGTGTAAAAAAAAGAATATACCATACACAGTTTTTCGTCCTTCTATTATATATGGAGAGTATAATTATGCTCCAAGGGAGACATACTTTTTTGATTTGATAAAAGATAACAAAACAGTTGTGTTACCTGATAATGAACTTGCTCTTTTTAGTTTTGTGTATGTTGTTGATGTCGTAAAAATTATTGTAAAATCTTTTTGTAATGTTGATGTTTTTGGCAAAGCATTGAATATATCAGCTCCTGAACTTGTTTCGTATACAAGAATGATGCAGGTGTTTGAAGAGATTAGCGGGGAAAAAATTAATATAGAAAAAATGAGTGTGGAAAAAATTAATAAAGGCAGAGTACCGCTGCCTTTTCCTTTAGACAGTCATCTTATATATTCAGGAACAAAAATTGAGGATAAGTTAAACTTTAAATATACTCCTTTTCTAACTGGTATGAAAAAGACTTATGAATACTATCTGCTTGTACAGCAGAGCAAAAAAAGACAGTAAATATTCACAATTTTTCTTAGGTTTATTCTTTTATCATAAAAGTTACAAGTGAGGTTCTTTTGAGTTATATTCTTTGTGTAAGAAAAAAAAACTGGCCTAAAAAACATATTGAGGTTTGTAAAATATGCAAGTATAGAAAAAAATGCAAGAATTTTCAGAAACATATCCAGCCTCCTCTTCCTCTTGACTGGGGTAATAAAACAGATTATTCATTAAAAAAACGACAAAAATATTGATAAGTTTTTTAGTATGAGATAATAAAAATATCTAACATAAAATTTAAATATTATTAAAAATTTAATTAACTTATTAATTTACAATGAATAATGATGAAATTCAGATTTTAAATGAGATCCGATTTAGTTACATTGGCAGTTATAAAGTTGCTGCAATGGGAGAACCATGGGTTTTAAAGCTGAATAAAACGCATAAATTATTGGAAAAGTTAGGTATAGGTGCTATCTTAACTCTTACAGAAGATGATCTTTATGGTAAATTTCACAAAGAAGCTGGTTTTCTGCATTGCCATGAGCCCATAGATGATTGCATGCCTCCTTCTGTTTCTGGTATGGACAGGGCAATTAGTTTTATTCAGGTTTGTGTTGAAAAAAAAAAGGCTGTTGCGGTTCATTGTCTTGAGGGAAGAGGGCGAACAGGAACAGTAATTGCTGCATGGCTTGCAAAAAAAGAGTTGCTTAATGCTGAAGATGCAATAAAACGTATGTATGAATTACGAATACATACAGTTATTACACCATCTCAAAGAGAATTTTTAAGACAATACCTGTAAAACATAAAAAAAGTGTTAAATAATATTGTTATTTGTAAGGAACATGGATGAAATAACTACAATATGTTGTTGTGGAGACAAAGCATGTCCTGTCTCTACAATCTTAAAATTTTTGATATGCAAGTTTATAAATCAGGTGGGGATTAATTTCAGATATAAGGAGATTGTATGGATTTACGTGATGCTGTTTTAACAAGACGAAGTATACGCAGATTTACTAATGAACCTGTATCAACTGATATTATTAAAGAACTGGTTTCTTGTGCATTATGGTCACCATCCTGGGGTAATACACAGCCATGGGAGTTTCTATCTGTTACAGGTGATGCACTGCAACGATTAAAAGATGAAAATGTTAAAGCTCTTGATGCAGGAAAAGAACTAAATCCTGATGTAGAGATGCCTCAAACCTGGCCTGCTTTACAGAAATCCAGATATCGGGATGTAGGTATCAGTGTGTTTGAGTCATTGAATATAGGGCGTGAAGATTTGGAAAAAAGGGCTGCTTATTATAAAGAAATGGTCTCTTTTTTTAATGCACAGGCTCTTTTGCTTGTAACTTTAGATAAAAGTATTTCTCTTGCCTATTCAATGTTAGATGTAGGACTGTTTCTTCAGAGTTTTTGCCTGCTTGCCCATGATAGCGGATTAGGAACATGTATTCTTGCAGTTTCAGTTCATTTCCCTGACATTTTAAGGAGTATATGTCATATTGAAGATTCAAAAAGAATTGTAATAGGAGTTGCTTTGGGGAAACCTGATAAAGATGATGCTGCAAATAAATTTCAACGAAAAAGAGATAATGTTGATATGTTTTTGAAAACAATTAATTAATATACCAAAAAAACAGGAATGTTTATGTATTTTGAAAACCAGGGTAAAGGTAATACAGAGGCAACTTTAAAGATAAGCTATGAAAAAGCAAAAAAGCTTGGTATTAATGAAGTTATTGTGGCAACTACAACAGGAGATACGGCTTATAAAGCGTTGAAGATTTTTGCTGGTTTCAAATTAACAGCAGTTACTTATCATTGTGGTTTTAGAGAACCTTTTAAAAAAGTTATGCCTGATAATATAAGGAAAGATCTTGAATTAGAGGGAGTTGTTGTTGTATCTGCAACACATGCTTTGTCTGGTGTTGAGAGGTCTCTTTCAAAAAAATATACAGGGATGCATCCTGTTTTGTTAATTGCAGATACGCTCAGACTTTTTGGTCATGGAGTAAAGGTTGCTGTTGAAATTGCTATAATGGCTGCTGATGCAGGAGCTTTGTCTGGCAGTGATGTTATTGCTATTGGTGGAACTGCAAAAGGAGCTGATGCTGCATTGGTTATAAAACCTGCCGGCCAATCTGATCTTTTTAGTATGAAAATAAGGGAGATAATTTGTAAGCCCCGTGAATTTTAATGCAGGGTAATAATAAAGATAATTTTTCTAAGGTTTCTGAAACGTATAAAAGGCATGTTGTTCTTATATCTCCTGAGATCCATTGGAATACTGGAAATATAGGAAGAACATGTCTTGGTGCAAAAGCGTGTCTTCATCTTATAAAACCTCTTGGTTTTTCTATAAAAAGTAGCGAGGTAAGACGGGCAGGATTAGATTACTGGCATAAAGTAAAACTTTTTGTATGGGATAATTTTGATGATTTTTGCGAAATAGTTATGCCGTGTGAAAATGAATTGATATTGTTTAGTAAGAGCGGAAAGAAATCTTTTTGGAATCTGCCTGTAACACGCAGGTGTTTTCTTGTTTTTGGATCTGAAACAAAAGGGATTCCAAAAGAGATATTTGATAGATTTAAATTGTCAGTATATAAAATTCCCATATCAGATGAAATAAGATGTTTGAATTTATCAACATCTGTGGGGATTGTTCTTT
This sequence comes from Desulfobacteraceae bacterium, assembly GCA_030642545.1. Classification (GTDB taxonomy): domain Bacteria; phylum Desulfobacterota; class Desulfobacteria; order Desulfobacterales; family DAOWNP01; genus DAOWNP01. The sequence goes on from DAOWNP010000015.1 coordinate 4,866, forward strand.
ATGAGTCTATCCGCCAAAGTGGAGTTGATGAAGGAGATCTGTTTTAAAGGGGGATGCGCGAGATGTTTTTGTCTCTCTTCGTCCCTTATTATAAGAGTCTACTATAGATTTTAAGTCGACAGGCGCATGCAGAATGAAAATTTTTTCTGTGTTCAAAGCGAAAAATTAATTTAAACGCAGGCATACTTAGTTGTATTTTCCAGATTAAATTCATTTTTTAACGCAGAAAATTGGATAAATTAGTGTTTTGCATCTGCTTTGTCGAATATTGACTAATTGAAGGAGAAGAATAATGCAACATTGGAAACGGTGGCTATATATATTGGGTGCTGCACTTATCTTGATATGTGCAATTTACGTATTGTTTAGTTTCCGTTGTTTAGATTTTATTGTGGATTTCTTATGGTTTCAATCTCTTGGGTTTGAATTTTATTATCTCAAGAGATTTTTTTATAAATATTTAATTTTTTCTTCGGTTGTTATAATATTTTTTGCTATATTTTTCATAAATTTTTCTATAGCAGTTAAATTTATAAAAAGAGCTGTTTCTTCTTTATCTGATAAAGATACCAAGTCTGATAAAAAGCCGTCTAAAATATTAACTGTTTTTCAATCAGGAACAAAAAAGATATTTATAATACTCTCTTTTATCATGGGAATTGTCATTGCCATACCTTTTTATGAAAAATGGGAAAAAGCACTTTTGTTCTTTTTTAGTTCAAATTCAGGTGTTTGTGATGGAGTTTTTCATAAAGATGTTAGTTTTTATCTTTTCTGTTTTCCAATCTTTAAACTTATTCAAATAAGATTATTTGCAACTTTTTCCATTCTTCTATTAATTCTTATTATTACATATCAAATATTAAAACGTTTTACAGTAAAACATGCAATTAAATTTCCGGCAGGAGTAAATATTCATCTTTTGATTGTAATATTAATTACAACTTTAACATATGCATGTAAATTTGTTCTTGAACGTTATGGTTACTTGTTTTCAAATACCCATCTACCTCTTTTTTTTGGACCTGGTTTTATAGAGTCCTGGTTTTATATTCCACTTATATGGGTATCCTTGTTTTTGTTTATTTTACTTTCTATTGCAGCCACATTTTTTTTCTTTAAAAGAAAAGGGTTAAAGTTTTTAGTTATAAGCACAATTTTTTTTATGTTATCTATATGGCTTCAAAATGTCTCTTTTATCCCGAATATGATAAATAAATATTATGTAAAACCTAATGAAATGACTAGAGAAAAACCATATATTAAAGCAGGTATTGATGCTGCTTTGTCGGCTTATAATTTAAATAAGGTAGAGACTGTTAAGTACAAAATTAATGATAAAAGAAATATTAATATAAATGAGGATATAACAAACCAGTTAAGAAATATTCCGGTATGGGACAAAGAGCTTTTAGAAGATGTATATAAACAGCTCCAGGGTATAAAGCCGTATTATACATTTCCCAGTGTAGATGTGGACAGGTATGTTGTAGCAGGTAAATATCAGCAGGTTTATCTTGCAGCAAGAGAACTCAATATTGCAGAGCTGCCCAGTTACGCACAGAACTGGCCAAATATTCATCTGCAATATACTCATGGTTATGGTGTGGTAATGACACCGGCAGCTCAAGGTGGAGAGGAAGCTATGACCTGGTTTTTACATGATTTTCCTATAACATCTCAATATGGTTTAAGTGTTAATCAGCCAGGAATATATTATGGACAGGAACAATATGATTATGTAACTTGTCCTAATGAGGGGGGAGAAGTTGGTCATCCGACAGATGAATCTAATGTTGTTGTAAATTATAAAGGAACAGGAGGTGTAAAGCTTTCATCTGTTTTTCACCGGCTTATTTTTTCACTCTATTTTAAAAATAAAAAAATCCTGCTTACATCTAAATTAGATGAAAATAGTAGAATTCTTTTTAAAAGGAATATAATAGAACGAATTACAAAAATTGCACCATATTTACTTTTGGATAAAGATCCTTATTTGGTTGTTGTAAAAGATGGTTTGTTTTGGATTCAGGATGCATATACAGTTTCTGATACCTATCCTAATTCGCCATATATAGAAAATTCATTTAATTATATAAGAAATTCGGTAAAAATAGTGGTAGATGCTTATAATGGAAGCGTATCCTTTTACAAATCAAATGATGATGATCCTGTAATAAAAGCATATGCACGTATTTATCCTGAGATTTTTCAAGATATAAGTGATCTTCCTGAAGTTTTAAAGAGTCATATTCGTTATCCAAAAGATCTGTTTTCTCTGCAGATGGAGATTTATGCAAAATATCATCAGAAAAATCCTGAATATTTTTACAGGCAGGAAGATATATGGGAAATAACAAAAGGAGCATCAGTTAAAAATTCTGAGTGTATGCAGCCATATTATCTGACTTTAAACATATCTAATAGTGATAAATTAGACGATGGAGGTAATGAATTTTTCCTTTTGGTTCCTATGAGTCCTATGGGAAGGGATAATTTGCGTTCTCTTGGTATTGCAAAATGTGATGGAGACAATTATGGAAAGATAGTGGTTTATAGTTTTCCACAGAAAAAGCAGGTATATGGACCTTCACAAATCAGTGCTTTGATAGATCAGGATACGGAAATTTCTCAACAGTTGACACTATGGGATCAAAAAGGATCTAGTGTTGTAAGAGGAAATATGATTATTTTTCCTGTGGACAGTCTGATTTATTATATTCAGCCGGTATATTTAATATCTGATTCGCGTCTTAAAATTCCTGAATTAAAAAGAATTATTGTGAGTCAGGGAGAATTGGTTGCTATGGAGCCTTCTATTGAGGAAGCGTTTTTTGTATTAGAGGCAAAGCTGAAAAAAAGAAGAGCATTACAGCAAAAAAGACATTTTTCTTCAAAAGCTGAAGGGATAGAGAGTGAAATAAAAAAGAAAGAAAACCTGGGGGGTAGCAAAAATATCAAGGATTCTGTTTCTGATGAAAATAAAAAGGATGTTGATTTGCATAAGGATAACAAAGATACATAATTGGATTAGAATTTTTTTTAACCTTAAAGCAGATAAACTTAATATTGGCAATTTTTTTATTGGTCTGGTTTATTGGTCGGAGCGAGAAGATTTGAACTTCCGGCCCCTTGACCCCCAGTCAAGTGCGCTACCAGACTGCGCTACGCCCCGATTCAAATTTATGATTCAATTTTATGACTCAATTTTATGACTCAATTTTATTCAAATTAACTCAATTTTATTCAAATTAACTCAATTTTGATACTTTTATCATTATATAAATAGCATGTCAAGTATTGACAATTTAATTTTTTTAATGAATTTGACAGAATAAAGATTTTCATGTTTTATTGTACCTGTCAGGGCATGGGCGTTATTAGAAAAAATGGTAAAAAGGTGAGATATGGTTAGAGAATATGTTTTTCCTGAAAAACTTAAAAAAGGTGATAGATTAGCTGTTGCTGCACCTTCGAGTTGTTTTGATAATTTTTTGTTTAGAAAAGGGATAGGGATTTTTGAAACAAAAGGATTTGAAGTTTTTGTTCCAGAGGAAGTTTTTGCAAAATGTGGATATTTTGCAGGTACAGATAAAGCAAGGGCTGATTTGATAAACAGACTTTTTGCTGATGATTCTGTGAATGGAATAATTTGTGCACGAGGTGGTTATGGGGCAATGAGAATTCTTGCTTCATTAGATGTAGAAATAATAAGAAAAAACCCCAAGATTTTTATAGGTTTTAGTGATATAACAGCTATCTTGCTTTATTTATTGTTTTTTTGTCAATTAGGTGCCTATCATGGTCCTACTATATTAAGTTTGTTTAATTCAGATTCAGAGACTATTAATAGCTTTTTTGCAGCAATTACAGGTTTTGAAAAAGATTGTATTTTGTGCAGAGATGCTGTAGTTTTAAAATCAGGCATCGCAACAGGTTGTTTGACAGGTGGAAACCTGACAACTATTTGCCACCTTCTATCAACGCCATATGCACCTGATTTTACAAATTGTATTCTTTTTCTTGAAGATACTGGAGAGGCTGTTTACAGGTTAGATAGAATGCTCACGCAAATGAAGCTTGCCGGAAGTTTTAATGGTATATCAGGTCTGGTTTTGGGCTCTTTTGAGAATTGCGGCAAAAAGAAAGATATATATAAACTGATTAAAGATATTTTTTATGATATTGATATCCCTGTTCTTGCAGGGTTTAATATAGGTCATGGAAAGAAGAATTATACGGTTGGTTTAGGCGTTTTAAGTGTACTTGATACAAGTAAAAAAACATTGAATTTTCTTAAGTAGTATCTGTTTTAGAAGTTATTTTGTTCTTGTGTTATATAAACAGTCACATAAATAATTTTACTTAAGTTATCGGTCTTAAGATATACGTTTTAGTATTATCTCCTCTCTTTTGCCTTGTGAAATTTATTATGTTACAATCTATAAGTCAAAAATATCAAAATAAATATGTATAATATTGACAGAATCATTAATAAAGGTATTAATAAGGGAGCTTTTCCTGGAGCTGTTTTTTTAGTTTCTACAGGGGATGATTTAAAATATTATAATGCTTATGGGTATAGTGAGATTTTTTCAAAAAAAAAGGTTAAGTCTGATACTGTTTTTGATTTGGCATCTTTAACAAAACCACTCGCTACAACCTTGGCAGTTATGCTTTTAATAAAACAGCAAAAGTTATTATTAAATACAAATATAAAAGATCTTTTGCCTTGCTTTAACAATACAGATAAAGCTTATTTAACAGTCAGAAATTTGTTGTGTCATAATTCTGGACTGTTTGATTATAAACCTTATTATAAAATTTTAAGTAATATTTCTTTTGAAAAACGAAATCAGACATTAAAGAATTTGCTGGTTGAAACTCCTCTGGCATATTTTACAGGAACAAAGACTGTTTATAGTGATTTAGGCTTTATGATCTTGCGTATGGTTGTAGAAAAAGTTTCAAAAAAACGGTTTGATCTTTTTGTAGTTGATGAAATATATAAACCTCTTGGGATAAAAGATCTTTTCTTTATAGATATAAAAAAAAAGATAAATAGAGATTTTGCTGCAACTGAAATTTGTCCATGGAGGAATAAAATGTTATCGGGTGCTGTGCATGATGATAATGCTTATGCAATAGGTGGTGTAGATGGACATGCCGGGCTTTTTGGGACAGCCTTTGCTGTTTATTCTCTATTGGTCGTACTTTTAAAGCTTTATCATAGAGAGAAAAGCATAACACTGTTTACTCCTGATCTTGTAAGAAAATTTTTTAAAAAACAAGCTGATTCTGAAAGGGCTCTTGGTTTTGATATCCCTTCTCTGAAAAAATCAAGTTGCGGACATTTTTTTTCAAAAGAAACTATTGGTCATTTAGGTTTTACAGGAACATCTTTTTGGGTTGATTTAAATCGTAGAATTATTATTGTATTTTTGACAAACAGGGTTCATCCTTTTCGAGGGAATAATAAACTTAAAAGATTTAGACCTGTACTTCATGATGCTGTGATGAAAAATTTACTGGTTGAATAAAAATATAAAAATGCATGTATATGAGTGTGCGAAAAAGAGGTTAGATGAATTTATTTATGGATTCAGTGTTAGGAATGTTTTCGAGTGATTTGGCAATTGATCTTGGTACAGCAAACACTCTTGTGTATGTTAAGGGGAAGGGTATTGTGCTTAGTGAGCCTTCAGTTGTTGCTGTTAGAATGGATGACAGGATGAAAAATCGTGTGCTTGCAGTAGGGCTTGAGGCAAAAAACATGCTTGGTCGAACACCTGGAAATATTGTAGCTATACGACCAATGAGAGATGGTGTAATAGCTGATTTTGAAGTAACAGAAGCCATGCTTAGACATTTCATTCATAAAGTTCACAAAAGACGTTCCTTTGTGAGACCTAGAATAATAATTGCTGTTCCTTCTGGTATTACTCAGGTTGAAAAGCGTGCTGTAAAAGAATCTGCAGAAAGAGCTGGAGCAAGAGAGGTCTTTCTTATTGAAGAGCCTATGGCTGCTGCAATAGGAGCAGGGCTTCCAATAACTGAGCCTATTTGTAATATGATTGTTGATATTGGCGGCGGAACCACAGAAGTTGCAGTAATTTCTCTTGCAGGTATAGTTTACAGCAGATCATTAAGAGTTGCGGGAGATAAGATGGATGCTGCTATAATGCAGTATATTAAACGTAAATATAATTTGCTGATTGGTGAACGAACAGCAGAAATTATTAAGACTACAATTGGAAATGCTTATCCTGAGCCTGAAAGTATAGAGACTATAGATGTTAAGGGGCGAGATCTTGTTTCAGGAATTCCGAAAATACTTACCATTGACTCAGAGGAGATAAGAATATCTATTTCAGAGCAAATTGATGCTATAGTTGAAACAGTAAAAATCGCACTTGAACAGACTCCTCCTGAATTAGCTGCAGATATTGTTGATAGTGGTATTGTTTTAACCGGCGGAGGTGCTCTTTTAAAAAATTTAGATAAATTAATAAGAGAAGAAAGCGGTTTGCCAATAACAGTTACAGAAGACCCTCTTTCTACAGTAGCTCTTGGTTCAGGCAGAGCTTTGGATAATATTGAAATTTTAAGACAGGTTATGATAAGATAGTAAGTAAGGAGAGTGGACGGAATTAAAATCCACAAGCAACAGGCCGCATAGTAGGGGGAGTTATTTCGTCCACGTTCCTTTGGGCGAGTCCTAAGTGTTACTGGAAGGACAATTTGTTTTTTTATTTATATTATGAGTTAATTATTTAATGTTTTCAAAAAGAATTGTAATTGTTACTATTGTAATTTTTTTGATTGCTGTCAATTTGATTTTTCTTGTTTTGACAAGTAGAAGCACTTCTTCTCCAAAAGGACTAAGTGGTATAGCTTTGTCTTTTATGGGACCATTTCAGAAAACATTTGTGAGTGTCTCAACTTTTATAGTTGATATATGGGAAAATTATTTTATTCTTGTTTTAACTGCAAAAGAAAATAGACAGCTAAAAGCTGCTTTAAGATTATCTGTTAAAGAAAAAAATGAGTATGTAGAGCTTAAATTAGCCAACCACAGGCTTAGAAAATTCTTAAATTTTCAAAAAAGTATTATAGAGAAAGTTGTTGTTGCAGAAGTTATAGGAAAGGACCCTTCAGCCTGGTTTAAAACTATTGTTATAGATAAAGGGCAAAAAGATGGTATCTGTCCTGGTTTGTCTGTTATGGTGCCTGAGGGAATTGTGGGTAAAACTGTTGAAGTTGCGTCCGGTTATTCAAAGGTTCTTTTAATAATAGATAGAAATAGTTCTGTAGATGCTCTTGTTCAACAATCAAGGTCAAGAGGCATAATAAGTGGAGAGTCAACACAGAGGTGTATTTTACAATATGTTTTAAGGAAAGATATTGTAAAGGTTGGAGATATGGTAATTTCATCGGGTTTAGATGGTATTTATCCTAAAGGATTAAGAATTGGCTATGTGTCTGGAATAATAAGAAGGAATGCCGGTGTTTTTCAGGAAGTTGGAGTAACTCCGTTTGTTGATTTTGGAAAACTTGAAGAAGTAGTGGTAGTATTGAAATAATAAAAGTATAATGAAAAAAACATGGTATCTCTGTCTCTTTTTATAATCTCTTTTTTTATAGTTATCTTCCAAACTGTTATATCAACTGGATTTTTAAATCTGGATCAGTTTTATGATCTGCTTATTCCTGTATTTCTATATATAGGACTTTACAGGTCAGTTGCTGAGGGAGTTTTTTTTTCAGTTTTTTTTGGATTCATGATGGATTCTTATTCTGGAGCTCCGTTTGGTCTTTATATTTCAATTTATTTCTGGCTTTTTATAGGAATTAAAAAGCTTGTTCTTTTTCTGCATGCAGGAAATTTTGTTTTATTACCGTTTATAATGAGTGGAGCAGTTCTTTTCGAGAATTTGTTTTTTTCCCTTGTTATAGCATTTATGGAATACAACTATAGTGTATTTGTAAGTGGATTAAACAGAGTTGTTTTCCAGATTATATTTGCAGCAGGAACAGGTCCTTTTTTTCTGCTGTTATTAGGAAGGTATGAAAAAATTATATCAGAATTTATAATAGATCGTAAGTTAAACAGAGATGAAAAACATGTCTTATATTAGGAATGTGGATGAAAAATTTCATAAGGTTTCAGGTTCTAATAAGCGTTGTTATAATATGTTTATGATAAAGTATAATATGGAATTTTTGTATGAAAATCTATAGTATAGATGGTAAAAAAGGATTTTGGTGGTATATTATATAAAAACGATAGATAGTAATTGGCTTAAGCAAAGAATTTCTGGTTTTATTATTTGTATTTTATTTGCGTTTACTATTCTTTTTACAAGATTATTTTATTTGCAGATTATAGAGGGTGAAGAGTATCAACGATTATCTGCAAATAATTGTATCAGACTAAGGTATATAAATGCTCAAAGGGGATTAATTTTTGATCGTAATTCTAATTTATTAGTAGATAACAGGCCGTCTTTTGATTTAAGTATTGTTTTGAAAGATGTTAAAAATTTAGATGAAACCGTTGAGTATTTATCGTTAAAATTAGGAATGTCAAAATCAGTATTATATAAAAAGATAGGAAGAGGCAAAGAGAAATTCTCATATAAGCCAGTTTTGTTGAAGCGTGATATAGGAAGAGATGTTCTTGCTGTAATAAAAGCAAACAAGCACCTTTTGTCTGGGTTAAAAATAGATATCAGACCTTTAAGGCATTATATAAATAAACAAAGTGCTGCTCATCTTCTTGGTTATTTGGGAGAGATAGGTATAAAAGAGTTAAAAAGTGGGAAATTTACTGATAGTAAAATTGGAGATTTAATTGGAAAATTTGGTATTGAAAAAAGTTATGAAAAATATTTAAAGGGTACTCGTGGAGGGCAACAGGTAGAAGTTAATGCTTCAGGCCAAGTGGTTCGTGTGTTGAGGACTGTTTATGCTCATCCTGGACATAATATTTTTTTAACGATTGATGCTGATTTGCAGCAACAGGCAGAAAAACTTCTTGTGGGTAAAGCAGGAAGTATAGTTGCAATGGATCCGTCTACCGGAGAGATATTAGCTCTTGCAAGCAGTCCTACATATGATCAGAATAATTTTGTAGTTGGAATGTCTCATAAGCAATGGGAATTATTAATTTCAAATCCACACAGGCCCATGGAAAATAAAGTTATTCAGGCAGAATATCCTCCTGCTTCAATTTATAAAATTGTTACAGCAATCGCTGGTCTTGAAGAGAATGTAATTGATACAAAGACGACTGTTTATTGTCCAGGATATTACAGGTGTGGTGACCGTACATTCCGGTGTTGGAAAAGAGGAGGACATGGCAATGTCGATATAATACAGGCACTATCTGAATCCTGTGATGTGTTTTTTTATCAGTTAGGTCAGAAGCTTGGAAGTGAAAGAATAGCTATATATGCCAGATTATGTGGATTGGGCGAGGTTACAGGTATTGATTTGGCTAATGAAGCAAAAGGACTGGTTCCTGATCCGCAATGGAAAAAAGCCCGCTATGGTGTTTCCTGGCAAACCGGAGAGACATTGTCTATTGCAATAGGTCAGGGCTATAATCTTGTAACTCCTATTCAGATGCTGGTTTTAACAGCAGCAGTTGGTAATGGAGGTATTAGATATAAGCCTGTTATAATAAAATCTATTGTTTCTGCAGAAGGTAAAAAAATTAAAGATTACAGCCGTCCTGAGCCATTAGGGCGATTGCCGGTGAGCAGGGAAACGATTGATATAATAAGAAGAGGGCTTTGGAGTGTTGTTAATTCAAGTAAAGGAACAGGCAGGATTGCAAGAATTAAAAATGTTTCTGTAAGCGGGAAAACAGGCACAGCTCAAGTTGTTAGCAGAAAAAAAAATGAAGGAGATCCAACTGCGAGTCATTTAAAATCTCATGCATGGTTTATATCATATGCTCCAAGTGAAAACCCTGTAATAGCAATTGTAGTTATGATAGAACATGGGGAACATGGATCAAGAGCAGCAGCTCCTCTAGCAAGAGATCTAATGGATAGTTATCTGAGAAAAAAGGGAATTCAGGTAGATAATAATGTTTGATCAACATCTTGAAAGGCATTTTAAATGGGGGTTATTAATAGTTACATTCCTTTTGTGTCTACTTGGGCTTGCGACCTTATATAGTGCTGTTACAGCTGTAGGAGAAGAATCAACTCAAAAAGCATTATATATTAAACAGATGATATGGATGGGGATTGGCTTTATTCTATTGATAATATCTCTTCTTTTTAGTTACAAACAGCTAGAAAAATGGGGAAGTGTGATATATTTTGGTTGTATCATACTTTTGATAGCTGTTTTGATGTTTGGAAAAGTAGTTGGAGGATCAAGGCGCTGGCTGGTATTAGGATTTATAACTGTTCAGCCTTCGGAACTTGTTAAGATAGGAGTGGTAATAATATTATCTAAATATTACTCAAAAAAAAACGATATGGGTGGATTGACAATAAAAGAACTAGTCATCCCTTTTGTGCTGGTTATTATTCCTTTTTTTTTAGTTGTAAAACAGCCTGATCTTGGAACAGGGTTGATTATTCTTCTTATAGCATCATCAATGACAATGTTTGTAAAAATAGAAAAGCGTACATTGTCTGTTATTATTAGTTTGCTGACAGTTATAATTCCTCTTGTATGGTTTTTTTTAAAAGGTTATCAAAAGCAGCGAATATTGACCTTTATAAATCCTGAAAGGGATCCACTTGGTGCTGGATACCATATAATTCAATCTAAAATTGCCATAGGATCAGGTATGATTAGCGGAAGGGGATTTTTAAAAGGAACACAAAATGCACTTTCCTTTTTGCCTGAGCAGCATACAGATTTTATTATGTCTGTACTTGCTGAAGAGTGGGGTTTTATAGGTGCAGGTATAACAATACTATTATATTTAATACTTATTATACTTGGGTTGAATGTTGCTCATAATTGCCGTGATTCATTTGGGCTTATCCTGTCAATAGGTATTGTAGCGTTACTTTTTTGGCAGGTATTTATTAATGTTGGAATGGTTATGGGGCTTATGCCGGTTGTTGGAGTTCCTTTGCCACTAGTCAGTTATGGAGGCTCTTCTGTTCTTACTACTATGCTGGGAATAAGTATATTAATTAATATTGGTACAAGAAGGCTTGTAGTTGAAGAGTGATTTCCTATTCCGGTTTTTTAAAAAAA
>DAOWNP010000047.1 GCA_030642545.1 Desulfobacteraceae bacterium
ATCTGAAAACTCAAAAGCAGAAGGAATAGCTGGCTCTTTTGATGTTTTTGTGATTTTAGATCGGGCAAAGATGACCTGAATCTATTATGTATAATTGCGAAAGTTGTTTTGTCCACGTTCCTTAGTACATGGCTCGGAAAGCCCGATCGGATGAGGGTTTCGGAGGGGGCGTGTCTACAATCTATTGCGTTGAGTGAAAAAAAAGTAGATCTTGACCCATCATGTACAACTATTGGTTTGTCTGGGATGTTGTTCTCAGTGCTTCAACATATCCCAGACCTATAGTGTCCAAAATTTCATGGAAATAGATTTTTGGAGGCTCGCGGGCAAGCTTCATAACGCTCAATACCTGAAAGTAGAGCTCGGATCGGATATGCTTGTCTAAGCGTTCTTGCAACCTGAGAACTTCGATATGAAAAGCCGCTTCGATTTTTATGGTATACATAGCTCCACATGGTCACTTGTTTTGTTGTGATATCTTCTAAAATTGAACTAATTTATTAATTACAGTTATTAATGTCAAGTGAGAAATTATCAGTAATTCTTATAATGAGAATTACCCTTATTTTACAGGTAAATACTGGATGTTTACACAGCAAATTCCGATGTATTTTTAGTTGTTATGCCATTTAATAAAATCAAATAGTTACAAGTCATAAAAACAAGTTGTTTGGAACATTTGTTGTATACAGATATCTTAAGTACCTAAGCAAAAATAAACATAATTTTCCGCAATATAAGTCATTGATATTTATTAAAAAGTTAGTTTAGAAATATTGGATTAATTATGCTTAGGTACTTATGAGTTTTATTGTTTTACTTTTATAAGATCATTTATTTTAAAACCAGTTCCTGAACGGATTGCAGCAATTGCTCCATCTGAACCAAAAAATCCGGTTATAATTATTTCTCCTTTTGTTATGCCAGGTGCTCTTCCTATGGAAACCCCGGTTTGCGGGTCAATTATCTTTTCGCCAGGGGTTTGTACTACTAAAATATTTCCTGCCTGAAGACCAGTTTTCTTTCCGGCATTTAAATATATAGATTTGCCTTTGATACTTGCTATTCGTCTACTCTATGCTTGAGATTTTAACTGTTTTAGTATATTAATCGTAGCTTTTGTCAAAGCGTCCCGTAAAGCACCATCTCTGAGATCAGCATCATAGCTGGATTTAGAACCTAACCCAAATGCACCACCTGTGTCTTTTTCATATACTCCCTGTCCTGAGTCAGCCATAATTTGAATTCCGGTTGTGGTATCTACAAGACGGTAGTCAACGGTTACTCTGGCAATCTGTTTTTTCTTTTTATAGATTAGATAATCCTGACCTTCCGTTGCTTCTGAATAAGCGGTAATAGCGCCGGAAATAATTGCATTAAGTCCTAAGATTTTCCCCATTTTAGTAGCTGTTGCAGGATTAATCGCACCTGAAGCTCCCATTGATTGGTGTTCTAAGATCGAAGCAATGTCTTGCTGGGGAATAATAATAAACCGTTCTGTTTTATGCAAAATAGTACCTAAAATATCAGCAGCTGATTCTCCGATACCCAAAACTTTGGATGACGTTTTATTTTGGAAATTAACTACTCCAATTCTAAGCTTTGGTCCGGTATAATCACCTGTGGGTGCTAATTCAGCAGAAATTCCTGTTAAAGATGAATCATCCTTAACAGATCCTGACATAGTAGGTGCACAACTGCTCAGACTGAAAAAAACAATTGTTATAACTCCTGAAAAAAGTAGTGTAAGCCAGTTTGATTTGCGCTTTTTTAGCATTTTAATTCTCCTGTGATTAAAAAAAGAAGTTATAAAGATAATTACATCTCCTATACTGCATAAATAGATTTAAAACTAAATACCTTTTATAATAAACTCCAAAAAGCTTTTGACTTCAAGATAATCTGAAGGAATTTCAAATAAATCAGCCGAAGGAGTACCTAACTCAATATTTTTCAAAAATGTTGTTTGTGTTAAATCATTTAATTTTATTTCACTTTTAATAGTCATACCATTTAAATCTTTAGCATTCCAATAAAAGCCCTGATGTAAATCGCCATTATTATAGATTATTTTAACCCGATATTTAATAGTTGGGTGTCCATTAATCTTTTCGTTACCAAGCTTTTCTTTTTCAATTCGTGGAATCTCAAAAAAATTATTGTCTTTTAGATCTTTTTCTTCAGTATGGTGTACAATATATCTTTTTTTGGTAGGATAGAGAGAGTAAGATAACTTTTTATCACCCCGATTGATATTAACCATCTTGCTTAAAATAGTAGAAACCTGACTATTTTGTTGTATCTGGTTAAAATCAAGCTCAACACGAATTTTATTTCCTGCTTTGGCAAAAGGCATCTCAAAACAAGATAGTTTAGTTCCTTTGAGATCTGTAGCGGTAAAGAGTATAACGGCTTTAAAATCCAGATCACCATAACCCAAATGACCAACAGGCGGTATAAATGGCATTTTTATCTGCATGGTAGCAGGTGTTTCACCGGTAATAATTATTCCAGGACCTGTTGGAATAGTAGTTAAAATCCGATCAATCATTTCGCTGGTTTCATGAACTAAATAAGTATTAGTAGTCTTGGCCAAAATTTTGTTTCCTAATCCAAAAATCAGATTATTTACAATTCCCATATTAAAATTCTTGTTGGAAATAATTATCCATGGTATCTCATCTTGATTATTGCCTGTACTTTCAGCTATATTAACAGCACTTCCTGCAAGATCATCAGATGAGTCTTGATTTTTAACTCCAATACCGTTAGACCAAAAAGGTTCCTGATCAGTAGTATTGACTATTTTAAATTTAGCCCTAACCTTTCTAACATTATAAATACCGGTGATAACTTCTTCAAAATCCAGCAAAGTTCCAAACATTAACCCTTCAACATCCAAAGCTTCCTTAAGTTTTTCAATGTTTGCCATTTGCAGTTGACCACCAAGAGTAATATCAAACTGATCTCTTAAAATTTGATCACTTTCTTCTACAGGTTTGATGTTGTAATTATTTCTGATTAGAGCCTCTATCATCTTTTTACGTACAATTTTAGGACCTTCAATATCTGAAGTATCATTTTGCATGGGCAAAACTGCCAGTGTTTTAATGGGATTATCTGGATTACAGGAAACATTTGACTGTGTTATTGCACATCCCCCGATAAATAACAAAATCAAAAATGTTGTTAACCAATAGTAAATTTTCATACGATCCTCTATTTACTATAATACAATTATCATAAGGTTTTGATAGTTAATTTCACAAGCCCTGCTGTACCAAAGCCAGATTAAGGGTAAACATGCATATACCTGAATAAAAATAGATAGTAATTAGAACTTATTATCCTGATTCCAGTGCTCAATAATCTGGTTTAACAAGCTGTCTGCAATCTCACTTACAGCCAGTTCCAAAGCTTTATTTCCTGCTGTCATTTCATTAATATGGACAGCTGCACTATGTCTCGTAGCAGCTGTAATTACCTGGCCTGTAACAGTATTTACAGCTTTTAATGATAAAGTGGCCTGAGCTGATTTCATGGATGTTCCCATAACTGAGCCATCTGTTTTTGCCAGAGCCTTGCCGTATATTACAACTTCAGCCGCAAAAAGATTACCAAAATTTTTAACATCTTTATCAGAAAGTGTAACCATTTTATACGGAGCACTTATTTTAATGGTTTTGGATTTTATAGAATGGTCAATTATATTAAAGCCTCTATCTGTTAACTTTTCTATTAAGGTGTTTTCTACTATATTAAGATCTGTCTCACGCAGTGTTGCATTCCACCAGTAAGAGTAATGGATTTGATTAATATTTTGTTTAGCAATCATAATCATTATCCGAGGTGTATTTTTTTTGCCTGTTGACAGTCCTATTCCTGATGTTATTAAATCATTTTTTAATTTATCTGTTGCAACTATAGATTGAATAGTAACTTTATAAATATTATCTACACTTTTCTCACTGATAATTTTATATTTTTTGAATATATTCTTGGGGTTTAATATAAATAGTATTATTTAAAACCTGATAACTTTCTAAAGCTTTTTTAGAATCTATAATAGTATTTACTGTCTGTTCTATAGCAAGGTGCAAGGCATTTTCAAGAGCCTGATTTTTGGCAAGATCAGTGTCACCTTTCACAATTACAGCTATACCGCAAGAGGTAACCATAAAGCTTTTATCAGCTATAGCTGCACTATTTATACTAAAATTAAATAATAATACCCCTAAAACCATTGATATTAAATAATAAAACATTATTTTTATTCCTCTTAAAAAAAATGTTAAAGTATTTTTTACATTAATGATGGCTATAAAATTTTGAATATAACATATTAAAAAAAAAATAGTGTGTCAATGTTTTTCACCTGTAGATTGAGGTATAAGTGTTTTGTTTTCGTTCCTGTTATATTTTATTTTTAAAAGAATTAAGAAATAGATTTATATTACAACTATATTGTTTAAAGAATATAAATAGCAATTGTTAAATTGTGAAATGATTTAGTAAGAATTAATGGGAATAGTACAAGAATAGCAGAAGGTTTTTGGTGTGTTGACCAGCAATATTATTGCTATATTTATTTTACTTTTTAAAATTTTTACTGCATTAATTATAATAATACAAATGTTATACAGTAATTCTAAATTTAGAAATTATTTTTATTTTACAGGCTAATACTGGTGTTTACATCTCTGGAACAGAGATTAAAAGACCTGTTTAAGCACCAAGAAATAGTCATGTTTTTTGATTTTAGTTAAAAAAATAAATATTTTCAGAAAAAATAAAATACTTGACTTATTTAATTGTAATTTATTTTCCATATTTCGAATTGTTGAGTGTTATAGTTCGTCTATAAAAAAGCTTATATGTGTATAAGATACAGATAATTTCAATCTGTATGTACATGATTTTGAATAAAATCTTTAAGCCATGTTTCTCTGTAATATGTAAGATTTGTAAATTTTATTCCACATCTTTTTTTTGTTAAAAAAGAATTTTTTTTATTATTTATATTTTTATTTGAAACTATCATAACATCAAATTTAAAAGGTATACTGTTTTTTTCAGTCTTTTTTTTATCAAATATTATCGCGATAGATGTTTGTTCCTTTGTTTTTTTTTCACTATCTTTGTGAAAAAAGGAAAGTCCTCCCTGACTAATATCTATAACTTGTCCAAGTTTTGTGGTTTTCTGACCTAAAAGAGCAAAAACACCATTATCTACTTTATATCGTTTGTTTTTACGTCTGTCTGTAAGATTTGTGTCATTATTCATAAACAGCCTTTATTTTTTAAAAGTTATTTCTATAAAACAATCTAAATAATTTAATAGTATAGGAATTCCATTTTATTATTAATAATAAAAATATGTTAAAAAGAGCCCGTCCGAAAGGCACTAATTTAATGATAAAAACACAGTTTAAAAGGTTATAAGAAAATAAATATATCCTTTTTTATAAACATTGTTAAGTTTTATAAAGAGTGTTTAATTCATAATAACAAGAATATAACAAAATTCAACTCTTTTTTTTATTTTTTTTAATAGTTGAGAAATAAATTAGTAGAATAAGGAACGTGGATGAAATAACTTCCACAAATAGGCACATAGATTTAGAGTTAGATTTGTTCGATCTGAAAATTCAAAAACAGATGGAATAGCTGGCTCTTTTGATGTTTTATGATTTTAGACTGGGCAAAGATGACCTGAATCTATGATATATAATTGGAAAAGTTGTTTTTTCCACGTTTCTAAGTTAAATTTTATTAGATCTAATAAAAAAAATCATAATATTAGAGTTGCCATTCGGTCAACCCTTTATTATATTTTATGGAAAGATTCACTCTTGTACGGAAAGCAACTACTTTACCATCTTCCATTTTCATATCGAGTTTTGTAACTTCTGCTATTCTTAGATCAACTAAAGTCTTGCTTGCTGTTTCGATTGCATTTTTTGCAGCATCTTCCCATGAATTTTTACTGGTACCTACAAGTTCGATTATTTTATAAACACTATTCTCACTATCATTGTTTTCATTGTTATCCATAGCTATCTCCTAAAAAATTTTATCTGTTTTTTTATTTATAGAACAGTTTGTAACTATTTTCACAAATTCTTTTATTTTTGAAATATCTTTTTTTCCGGGTCTATATTCAACTCCTGAACTCACATCCACAGCATCCGGATAACTATCTTCTATTGCTTTTTCTATGTTTTTTGGTGAAAGTCCTCCTGCTAAAATAAGAGGATGGTTTTCGCCGAATTTCTTTGATGATTTAAAATCCCAGTCAATTGCATTTCCTCCTGGAAGTTTTCCTTTGCCGCATTCCACAAGATATGAGTGTGCATTATAGTTATTTGCATCATCAAGAGATGGTACAGAATCTATAAAGAGTGTTTTTATTACATTAATATTTTCCTGGTTTAATGTTTTTATAAACGCTTGAGTTTCCTGACCATGCAATTGAACCAAATCAAGGCAACAGTTTTTTACTCTTTCCATTACAAAGGAAAAAGAAGGATTTACAAAAACACCAACCTTTTTTATGTTTTGGGGTAGAGCTAAACTTATATTTCTTGCCTGATCTATGGTGAGATTTCTTGGACTTTTTGGAAAAAACACAAATCCTATTGCATCTATACCTGATGCTGCACACTCTTTTGCTTCAGAGATATCAGTCAGCCCGCAAATTTTTATCTGGGGCCTGTTATTATGTGCTATACCCATCTGTTTTTTCCTGTGCCTCTTTTTGCAAATTTATTAAAAAATCTACAGGGTTTTTTGATCTTACGATACTCTCACCAATAAGAAAATTATATAAACCAGCTTTAGTGCATTGCACTATATCGCTTGAGTTTTTTATACCACTTGCACAAACAGCTACCTGGTCACGATTTAGCTGAGGCACAAGATTTTTTGATGTTTGAATGTCTGTTTCAAAAGAATTTAAATCCCGGTTATTTATACCTATTAGTTTAGCATTTGCATAAAAAGCAGCATCTAAATCATCTTTTGAATTAATCTCAACTAAAACGTCAAGATCAAGTTCTTTTGCAAGATTTAAATAATCTTTAAGCTGCTGTTTTGATAAAATTTTTGCAATAAGAAGTATCGCATCCGCTCCAATAGATAAAGATTCATAAATCTGATAAGAGGATATCAGGAAATCTTTACGCAAAAAAGGAAGAGTGGACGCTTTGCGTGCAACGATTAAATCATGGATCTCTCCACGGAAAAATTTTTTGTCTGTTAATACAGATATAGCAGAAGCATTTCCCAGCTCATAAGCAAGAGCTGTTTTTTCAGGATCAAGATCTTTTTTTATTATTCCTTTGGAAGGAGAGGCTCTTTTAATTTCAGCAATAATATTTATTCCATATTTACCTGGTTTTGCAAGATTATGAAAAAAAGGTCGTTTTTTTTGGTTTTCCGGTCTTTTATGTTTAAAAAGCTTTTCAGGATATTTGTTTTTTGCAAAAGCAATTTCTTTTTTTTTGTGTTCTACAATTATTTTTAAAAAATCTTTCATTGCTGCTTATCCGTTTGTTTGGGTGAAATCAATAAGGGCATTTAATTTTGCTGCAGCAGCACCGGAATCAATAGATTTTTCAGCAAGTTTTATGCCGGTTTCTATATTATCTGCTTTGCTTGCAGCCATAAGCGCAGCTCCTGTATTTATAAGTACTATATCCCTTTGCGGTCCTTTTTCACCTTTTAAGATATTTTTTGTTATTTGAGCGTTTGTTTTAACATCTCCTCCTTTAAGAGCTGAAGGATCAGCTATTTTTCCGAAATAAGAGACCGGATTTATATCATAACTTTTTATTGTATTATCTTTTAATTCAGCTATTCTGGTTTCAGCACATATTGAAATTTCATCAAGCCCGTCATGACCGTGTACTACAAGAGCTCTTTTCACACCTAAAAGCTTTAGGGCATGGGCAAACATTTCTGTTAAATGTGGAGCATAAACGCCTAAAAGCTGACAGTTTGCAGCAGCAGGATTTGTTAAAGGACCAAGCATATTAAAAACAGTTCTTATGCCTATCTCTTTTCTTGCAATTATAGCATGTTTCATGGCTCCGTGATAAATCGGAGCAAAAAGAAAGCCTATCCCAATTTCAGAAATAGCCTCTTCTGTAATTTCAGGATCTATATCTATTTTAACTCCGAGTGTTTCTAAAACATCGGCACTGCCACATGCGCTTGAAACAGAACGGTTACCATGTTTTGCTACAGTAACTGAGGCACCTGCAACAACAAAAGCTGTTGTTGTAGATATATTAAATGTATTGGCTCCATCTCCTCCTGTTCCACAGGTATCTATAACTGTTTGAGCACTGGTTTGAATCCTGTATGCCTTTTTTCTCATAGCACGAGCAGCTCCTGCTAATTCTGAAATGGTTTCACCTTTTGTGGCAAGAGCTGCCATAAATGCACCTATTTGAGAATTTGTAATCTGGCCTGAAAAAATATCTGTTATCATCTGTTCCATTTCAACATTTGTCAAGTCAATGTTGTCAATTATTTTTAACAGATTATCTGTAAAACTCATAAATATTTTCCTTATTTAAAAAATATTAAATCATTTTAAGAAAATTTCTTAAAAGTCGTTTCCCAACCCGTGTCATAATTGATTCAGGATGAAACTGAATACCTTCTGTCATAAAATCTTTATGTCTTATTCCCATGATTTCTTTATCGCTTGTTTCTGCACTAATCTCAAAACACTTTGGAAGAGTTTTTCTGTCAACAGATAGAGAATGGTATCTCATAGCCTGAAAAGGCATTTTTATTCCTTTGTATATGCTTTTGTTATCAGCTTCTATAAGAGAAGTTTTACCATGCATCAGTTTTTTTGCAGGAATAATTTTGCCTCCAAATGCAACAGCTATAGATTGATGTCCCAGGCAAACTCCAAGAACAGGAAGTTTTCCAGAAAAATGTTTTACTATATCAATGGAAAATCCGGCAGATTCAGGTCTTCCGGGTCCTGGAGAGATCACTATACCACTGGGGTTTAATAAATCAATTTCATTAATATTCATAGCATCATTTCTAATTACTTTTGTTTCTGCCCCAAGCTGGTTGATATACTGAACAAGGTTATAAGTGAACGAATCATAGTTGTCTATCATTACTATCATATATTTATAATCTCCGAAATATATATAACTTGTCACATAAATAATTACTGCATTATCGGCCTTAAGATCTACGATTAGTATTATCTCATCTCTCTTGCCTCGTGAAATTTATTATATAACAATCTATAGATGTTTATTTATTACAAAATTTCCAGGGCTTTTTCAATGGACATAGCTTTGTTTACTGTCTCTATATATTCACTTTCAGGATCAGAATCTGCAACTATTCCTGCTCCTGCTCTTACTGTAAGTTTGTTGTCTTTTATACATGCAGTTCTTATAGTAATTGCAAGATCCATATTCCCATTAAAAGAGATATATCCTATAGCACCTCCATAGGGTCCCCTTGGGGTTTTTTCAAGTTCAGCTATTATTTCCATTGCTCTTATTTTAGGAGCACCAGACAAGGTGCCTGCCGGGAAAGTAGCTGATAGAAGATCCCATGCATCATAATTTTGTTTTATATCACAGCAGATGTTGGACACAAGATGCATAACGTGAGAATACCTCTCTACTGTCATAAGGTCTGTTACCTGAACTGAACCTGTTTCAGCTATTCTGCCAAGGTCATTTCTGCCGAGATCAACCAGCATCAAGTGCTCAGCACGTTCTTTTTCATCAGCAAGAAGTTCATCAGCAAGCTTTATATCTTCCTGTTCTGTTTTACCTCTTGGTCTGGTTCCTGCAATTGGTCTTAAATTTGCTTTACCGTTTTCCAGTCTTACCATGGTTTCAGGAGAAGAACCTACAAGAGCTGTATCTTTAAGGTGCATAAAAAAAAGATATGGAGAAGGATTTATATATCTTTGTGCCCGATAAAGAGACCACAGGTCAGGAGAAGGTTCACATTCAAAAGGTTGAGATATAACAGTCTGAATGATATCACCTGCTTTTATATATTCTTTTACCTTTTTTACCCATGTTTTGTATTTGTTTTTATCAATTACTGGAGTTAGTTTGTATTTAAGAGATTCGTTCGGTTTTATATCAATATTTTTACCCATAGATTTTATAAGAGTGTTTAATCTGTTTTTTGCAAGTTCATACTCTTTTTCAGGGTTTTTATTGTTTTCTATAAATACTATTTCAATAAAAAGCAGGGTATTTTGTATATTATCAAAAATCAATACTTCATCTGGAATAATAAACTCAGCCAGTATCATGTCATCAGGGCAGTTATTTGGAATAGTTTCGAAAAACGAAACCATTTCATAGGAAAAATAACCTACCAGTCCTCCCCAAAATCTTGGAAGTGAACTGATTTCAGCAGCTTTAAATTGAGCCATGTACTTTTTTAAAACATCTAATGGCTTGTTGTTATGAGGTATTTTTTCAGATTTTCCGTTTTCTATAATTTCAACAAATTTTTTATATACAACAATCTGGCATTTGGCAGATGCACCGAGAAAACTATATCTTCCCCAGCGTTCTCCTCCTTCAACGCTTTCAAAAAGAAAAACAGGCCCGCAGTTTTTGTAAATTTTTTTTAATAAAGACACAGGTGTTTCAGTATCAGCCAGAATTTCGGTACAAACCGGAATCACATTATATTTTTCAGACAACTGTATATATGTTGGTTTGTCTGGAAATTCAAAAAGTTTCATAAATAGAGGTCCTTTTCCTGATATATATAAAAAATTTCTGGCTTAATTCTAATTCCACTAAAAAAGGCCGTGGAAAAATTCACGGCCTTTAATATAAAAAAAACCGTGGACTTTATTTGCCACAGTCTTACTTTTAAATTATATCATATTTTATGAAGTAAGTTGCCTCTGCCAAATTTATCTAAAATTAATCTGCCAGCTTAAAAAACAGTTATCTTTATTAATCATAATTATAAAATATTTTTAATGTTTAAAATCATCTATTTTTAATAAGTTTACATCTTATTGTCAATAGTTTTATTTAAACACAAATTATTTCTTCTTTAGCATGGGTTAAAACTTTTGGTACATCATCTTCTATTACATAGGTGTTTTCAGTGCCAACAGCCCCATCAGCCCTCGACTAATGTACAGCACATGGCATTTTGTGAAATGAAAACAG
>DAOWNP010000027.1 GCA_030642545.1 Desulfobacteraceae bacterium
AGGGTTATTTAAATTTTCTTTATACTTATCTTGGCAAAAAGGAATTATTATTTTTCGGTTCAAGTTGTGGCTCTTTGTTTTAGCGCAAGTCATTTGTTTCCTTTCGTGTAAACACAATCATTTATTGTGTATTACACGAAAGGCAATGAGATGTCTATAGGAGATATCTCTAAAAAAATATGTTCCCCCCAAAAAGAGTTATAATCAGCAAATCTAACTCTAAATCTATGTGCCTATTTGTGGAAGTTATTTCATCCACGTTCCTTATTGAGAAAATAGCGAGCTATTTTAAATATTTCATTTGTAAATTGATCATTTTTCATATATTATTCTTTATATATTTTTCAGAGTTGGTTCATTTCTACTTTTTTTGCTATTCATGTAAAACTGGCTTGGTTATAAGACAGGTCATATACTTTAAGCTATAATAAAATTTAAAACCTCTGGATATCACTTCACTCAAACAGTAGAGATTTTCAAATTTCACCATAGCTTACGCTTTGACATTTGATATCCTGTTGTTATGATCAACCCTAAAAAAACTATATAATACATAGTATATTTTTAGGAAATAGAACAAAATAACAAAAAAAACTGTGTGGAATTCCTGTACATCTTTGGAAGTTATTTTATCCTTGTTCCTAAGCTTTATAGTATCTTGTCAAATAATTTCCTATTAAAACTAAAAAAGTTAAAAACAATATCATGTATAAATTTAAACTTTATGTAATCAAACAAACAGATTCCTCTGAAATACTTTCTCATAATTTGCATACATATTTTAAAAAACACCTTAAAGTAAATTTTTCATTAGACAAAATTGATCTTTTTTCAGAGCCTCAAAAAGCAGCAGAAGATCATATTTTAGCGGTACCAGCTTTAATAAAAGAATCTCCTGCTCCAGTCAAAAAAGTAATTGGATGTCTAAGCAATCCCGAAAAGATATTAAAAGAGCTGCAAGCTAATGATTTTAATGAAAATAAAGAAAAAATTAATAAAAACATTGAAGATTGTTTTTTTACAACTGTCTGTCAAACTGAAGATGGTATTTTGATTGTTGATCATAATGGATCTATATTATTTGCCAATCTATCGGCTGAAATTATTTTTAATCGCTCCAAAGATAAACTTATTGGCAATAGCTTTGGATTTCCAATTTCAGAAAAGAAACCGGTTGAAATCAATGTTTTAAATAAAAAATGGAAATATTTATTTATTGAAATGCGTATTGTGCCTACTATATGGAATGGGCAAAATGCTCATATTGTGTTTTTAAGAGATATTACAGAAAAAAAATTTCTCAAAAATCAATTATTACACAGTAGAAAGCTTGAAATTATAGGTCAGCTTGCTGCAGGAATTATCCATGAAATTAATACTCCAACTCAGTTTATAAGTCATAATATTCATTTTTTCCAAGAAAGCTTCGAAGATATAGAGGAAATTATCCAAAAATATGAAGCACTTAAAACAAAAGCTAAAGTGTTTTCTGAGTTATCACCTGTTAATAGTGAAATTGAGTTATTATTAAAAAAACATGACATGCCTTATTTAAAAGAAGAAATTCCAAATGCTATTAAAGAATGCGCGGAAGGTATCGAAACTATATCAACTATTGTTAAAGCCATGAAAGAATTTTCTCATCCCGGAGCCAAAGAAAAAGAGAATATAAATATCAACGAAATAATTAAAAATACAATTACAATTTCTAAAAATAAATGGAAATATACAGCAGATTTAGAAACAGATCTTATGTCAGATCTTCCATTTATATATGGTTTTCCGGTAGCATTAAGCCAGGTGATATTAAATATTATTATCAATGCTGTTCATACTATTAATGAAAAGATTAAAGCAGAAAAAATCTCAAAAGGATTAATAATAATAAAAACAAAACAAAATGAAAACAATATTCAAATTTCTATAAAGGATTCAGGACAAGGTATACCAGAAGATGTCAAACCAAAAATCTTTACTGCTTTTTTTACGACTAAAGAGGTTGGACAGGGGACAGGACAGGGGTTATCAATGGCTTATTCAGTTATAGCAGAACAACATAAAGGTACTATTTTTTTTGAATCAGAAGAAGGAATCGGAACAACTTTTATCATTAATCTTCCCATAGAAGAGGAAGATTA
This sequence comes from Desulfobacteraceae bacterium, assembly GCA_030642545.1. Lineage (GTDB taxonomy): Bacteria > Desulfobacterota > Desulfobacteria > Desulfobacterales > DAOWNP01 > DAOWNP01. The sequence goes on from DAOWNP010000027.1 coordinate 2,139, forward strand.
ATGAATGAGTTGTTTGTAAAAGGTGAAAACAATGAGTGTATCACCAAAAAAAATTTTATTTGTCGATGATGAACCAAGGTTTTGCAAAGTTTAAAAAGAATTCTACACAATTTGAAGCATAAATGGGATATGGATTTTGTATTAAATGGTAATGATGCAATTTCATTGATGGAAAAACAACCTTTTGATGTAATTTTAACAGAAATGGTGCTGCCTGATATGCCAAGGGGTCAACTGCTTAAAATTGTTTCAAAAAAATATCCGAATACAGCAAGAATTATTCTGTCTGGCTGTACAGATCAAGAAATTATTTTAAATTCCTTAAAATATTCTCATCAGTTTCTATCTAAACCGAGCAATGAAAAATCAATCAAAACAGCTATTACAAAAGCTTGTGTTCTTTGCGATTTATTAAATGATATAAATCTAAAAAAAATTGTTTCCGGTATTGTTTCATTGCCCAGTTTGCCCTCTCTGTATAACAAAATAAATAAGGAGATTGTGTCAGATAATTCCTGTATCCAAAAAATAGGGGATATTATCTCTAAGGATATTGGAATGTCAGCTAAAATTTTACAAATAGTTAACTCTTCTTATTTTGGTTTACCTCAAAAAGTTTCAACGATTCAGGATGCAGTTATGTTTTTAGGATTAGACACTATTCAGGCTTTGGTTATTTCCTCTGATCTGTTTTCTGAAATAGATACTACCTCGTTTCCAATATCTTTTTTTGAAGATATGCAAAGTCATAGTATAGGTACAGGTATGTTTGCCAGAAAAATTGCAAAAATTAAAACATGTGAAAAGAGGACATGTGATGATGCTTTTCTCGCCGGTGTTTTACATGATGTTGGCAAATTAGTAATCATTTCAAACTGGCCAAAAAAATATAAAGAAATTTTGAAAAAGGCTGAAAAAGATAAACTCAAGGTTATTGATGTTGAAAAAAAAATACTGGGAACTACTCATTGTAATATTGGTGCTTATTTAATGAGTCTTTGGGGTATGAATAGTTTTATTGTTGAAGCAATTGCATTTCACCATTACCCAAATCAAATTAGTACAGATCAATTTTCTGTTTTAACTGCTGTTCATGTTGCCAATGTCTTTGAACATGGTTTAAAAGGAAACAAAAAAAAATCAGCAGCAGACAAAATAGATTTAAGCTATTTAACCAGAATCCACTGTGATAATCAAATATCTGAATGGTATACGCCTTGTAAAGCAACTGTTATTAATAAAGAGTAGGTGTAACAGTAACAGCAAAATTATCTATGTGAAATTCTATATAATGGTTAGAAAATAAAGGATTTATTAGGAATGAAAATACTTATTGCTGACGATAGCCTTGTATGCAGAACCTTATTACTAAATATGGTTAAAAAAATCGGTTATGAGCCAGTAACAGTTGACGATGGTGGCAAAGCATGGGAAATTATTCAGCAAAACAATATCAGAATATTAATTACCGATTGGAATATGCCTACTCTTGATGGTATCTCCCTGTGTAAAAAGATTCGTTCAACCAGATTTCCAAATTATATTTATATAATCATTATTACCAGTAATACTCAAAAAGAAGATTGTCTTTATGGAATAGAGGCTGGTGCAGATGATTATATTGTAAAACCTTTCAGCTTTGAAGAGATTCAGATCCGTTTAAAAGCAGGAAAACGCATTCTGAATTTAGAAGGAAAATACAAAACTGCAAATATTCAATTATTACAAGCTGAAAAAATGGCTTCTATTGGTCAGCTTGCAGCAGGGGTAGCTCATGAAATTAATAATCCTACAGGTTTTGTTTCAAGCAATCTTAAAACATTGGCTGATTATCAAAAAGATGTAGTCCAATTGATAATAGAATATAAAAAACTTCTGAATTTATTTAGCACAACCAAAATATCATTTAAGCTACCTGAAATAATTCAGCATCAAATACACACTATTTCTAAGTTGGAAAATGAAACAGACATTGATTTTATATTGGATGATGTTTCAGATCTTATAAACGAAAGTCGTGAAGGTACTGAACGTATTAAAAAAATAGTTGCTAACTTGAAAGATTTTGTTCATCCAGATACACAAAGTTTACAAACTGCACAATTAAATCAAAATATTGAATCTTGTCTTAATCTTGTCTGGAATGAAATCAAATATAAGGCTAAAGTAATTAAACAATATGAAGATATTCCAGAAATAAAATGTTACCCTCAACAACTTAATCAGGTTTTTACCAACCTGTTGGTTAATGCAGCACAGGCAATTGAAAAAAAAGGTAAAATAATAATTAAAACCCAAAAAAAAAGGGATTGTATTGAAATAAAAATCAGCGATACCGGATCAGGAATAAAGAAAGAAAATCTTACAAAAATTTTTGACCCTTTTTTTACTACTAAAGCTGTTGGATCAGGAACAGGACTGGGACTGCATGTTGTATACCAAATAATACAGAAGCATCATGGTAATATAAGTGTAGAAAGCAAAGCAGGTAAAGGTACTATATTTACGATATGTTTACCTTATTCCCATACGTCCTGAAAATCTTACAACAGGTATCTCTATTTAAAATATTACAAAAAAAACAGATAGAAGACAGGATTATTTTATGTCAAATACTATATCAAATACTATATCAAATACTATATCAAATACTATATCACATACTATTTTATTTGTTGATGATGAGAAGCCTATTTTAAAAGCACTGCAACGTTTATTCAGAAAAACAAAATATCAAATCCTTATTGCCAATAGCGGTGAGGAAGGAATCAAACAGTTAAAAAATTGTAAATCACCGGTTTCCCTGATAGTTTCAGATCAAAAGATGCCGGTAATGAGCGGTTCCCAGTTTTTAGAACAAGCTAAAAAAATTTCTCCTGATTCTTTTCGGTTTCTTTTAACCGGATATTCGGATATGAATGCTGTAACCGATGCTATTAATAAAGGAGAAATTCACAGATATTTTACTAAACCGTGGAATGATAATGATCTAAAACTTCAGGTACAACAAACATTAAAGCAATATGAATTAATTCATGAAAACAAACAATTAACAGCATTAACCAAACAACAAAACCATCAATTATTTAAAATTAGTAAAATTTTGGATAAAAAAGTAAAAAATGCAACCAAAATACTTAATCAAAAAAATAAAGAGCTTGAGACTAATTTATTTAACATGGTTAACTTATTGGGTTCTTTAGTTGAAATGCATATACCTTATTTAACAGGACATGGAGAAAGGGTCAGTAAATATGCCAAAGAGATTGCACATGTTATGCAACTGTCTGCAAAAGAGATAGGAAATATAGAAATTGCAGGGATTCTTCATGATATTGGCAAAATAGGTTTTACTGTAAACTTAATAGAAAACGAAAAACATAAATGGTCTGATCAGGAAAACAAAATATATTTAACACATCCTGAAACAGGAAGTACAATAATTCAATTTATTGAACAATTAGAAGATGTTGCAAATTTGATTTTATGTCATCATGAAAATTTAGATGGATCTGGTTTTCCTAATAACTTAAGTGAAGAAAAAATACCCATTGGATCAAAAATCATTGCAGTAGCAAATGCCTATGATAAAATTTCAAATTTAAAAATTGATGCTGATAAATATGTACAGGCTTATTTAAAAAAAGATGGGTATACCAAAGATGAACTTAATGATGATCAGCTTCGACAGCAGGGAGCCATATTACATTTAAAACAATACGCATTTACATGGTATGATCCAGATGTGGTTAAAGCATTTCTTGAGAGTCTGAAAAAACAGGGTGTTTTCAGTAAAGATGAAAGAAAAGTTAAATTAGCAGAATTAAAAGAAGGAATGATTTTAACACGTCATTTATATACAATCAATAAACGATTTTTACTACCTTTTAATACATTTTTAACTGAATCCTATATTGATAAATTAAAAGCAATTCATGTAAATGACCCTATAGAAAATATTTTTTGCCAATCAAAGAGAGCTTAACTTGCAAAAGGTTAAAAAAATGAATAGTTTTAAACATACGGTTTTATGCGTAGATGATGAAATTAATATTCTAAATTCACTTAAAAGACTTCTTCGAAATGAAAATTATCAATTGTTAACTGCTGAAAGTGGTGAAGAAGGACTTAATATTTTAAAAAAACATGAGGTGCACCTATTAATTTCTGATCAAAGAATGCCTGAAATGAGCGGTATCGAATTTCTTTCAAAAGTAAAAAACCTTTATTCAGAAGTGATCAGGATTATTTTAACCGGATATACAGAAGTAAATGCTATTACTGATGCAATTAATCAGGGACATGTTTATAAATTTTTTATTAAACCATGGGATGATAAACAACTTAAATTAGAAATATTAAAAGCATTAGAACAATTTGATTTAATACAGGAAAATAAAAAGCTCAACAAAAAATTAATTGAAAAAAACAGTCTACTGCAAAATTTTTCAGAAATTGATAAAAAACACCACTCTTTTAAATTTAATAGTCAGATACTTGATATTCTTCCATTACCAGTAATAGTGATAGATAAAAATTTTTCTACTGTTTTTTCAAATAAATCTGCCTGTTTAATTGTTATAGATCAGGAATTTAAAAATCTGCAATCACAAATAAAGTTTATAAACAAACAAAAAGAGATAAAAAACAAAAAGATTTTAAATAAAATCTATAATATTCAAATTACACCTATAACAATTCAGGATAATAAAAAATATATAATTTTAATGTTTTACAAACAACATAAAAAAAACCAGAAAAATTATGCCTGAAATACAAATAAATGAAAAAAAAATTATTGTTAAAATTGTTTGTTACGGTCCTGCATTAAGTGGTAAAACAACCAATCTTATGCAACTGCATGATATTATTAATCCAGATTACTGTAGTGATTTAATGACATTTGAAACAAAAAAAGACCGAACCCTGTTTTTTGATCTTCTACCTATGATGGTAACATCTGAATGTGGTTATAAACTTAAAATTAAATTTTATACAGTCCCTGGTCAGGTAGCACACGATGCTACTAGAAAAGCTGTTTTATCAAGATCAGATGGTATTGTGTTTGTAGCTGATTCTCAAACACATCAGGCTATGAGTAATTTTGAAAGTTTTGAAAATCTGGAAAAAAATGCTTACAGGGTTGGTTTAAATTTTGATGAATTACCATTAGTTATTCAGTTTAATAAACGAGATCTTAAAGATATTGTTTCTGAAGAAGAAGTTAAAAAACGCTGGCTGCCAACTAATATACCTGTAATATTCAGCTCAGCTATTAATGGAAAAGGTGTTAGAAAAACATTTTTAAATATTTTACAACAAACATACATAAAGCTTAATCAGGATATAAAATTACAGTCTGATTTTGGAATCACCTGGGATAAATTCAAAAATTTAATTTCTAAACAGGTTTAATTATGGATGAATCTCAAATACAATTTGACGAGTTTGATAAAGAGTATAAAATAACTGATTTTCTTTCAACATCTATAATAAACGAAATCTGTCACTGTTTCTCAACTTTTTTCCCTGCTCAGTTTTTTTTCCTTTACCCTGATTACTCTATTTATTACCAAACCAATCTTCCTGATTTATTATCAAAAGATGATTTTATATCATTTGAAAAATCAAATAACTTTAAGCCAATGGGTATTTTTCAAATTAAAAATACAGAAATTATTATAATTCCCATACAACATGAACTTGAAGATATTGGTTATATTGCGTTTTGTTATGATTTACCTCGTCTTTCAGATATAGATACGATTAAAAATATGGCACTGTTTTTTCAAAAAACAATCAATATGATTATTGTATTTAGATATAAGTATTTAATGACCGCAAATCTTCACGGACAAATTGTTGAAGATTCCTATTTAGAGCTTAAGGAAAAAGCAAATCAACTATCAATATCTGAGCAGAAATATCGCAAATTAGCTGAAAACTTAGAAAAAGAAGTTAAAAAAAAAACAAACCTGATAAAAATTACTCAGGCACGGCTAATGCAGCAGGAAAAATTAGCTGCTGTAGGACAACTTGCTGCAGGAATTGCCCATGAAATTAATAACCCCCTTGGATTTATTAAAAGCAATATTGAAGTTCTAAATGAATATCTTATTAATTTAATAAAATTGGGTAAACAAATTGAAAGCTTTAAAATAGTTTTAAAAAACAGTACAGAAAAGAAATTTAATAATGATATTTTTTTAGACTGGTTTAATAAAACCCAGAGTATAATTGATAATATTGATCTAAATTATATCCTTGATGATACAGATGCAATTGTTAGTGAAATCAGACAAGGGCTTAAACGTATTGCTCAAATTGTTTCCAATTTAAAACTGTTTTCATCAATAGATATGTCAGGTAAAACAAAAACAGATATTAATCAATGTCTTGAAAGTACATTGGCTGTTTTAGACAATATGATTACAAACAAAATAAAGGTGGTTAAAAATTTTGAGCAGCTTCCGGAAATTAATGCATTTCCCGGAAAACTGAACCAAGCTTTTTTAAATTTAATGAAAAACGCAATTCAGACAATGAACACAGGTGGAATTTTATCTCTTAAAACACGATGGATTAAAAATGAAAACCCATGTATCTGCATTATTTTTTCTGACACAGGAGAGGGAATCTCCCAAAAACATTTAAAAAAGATATTTGAACCGTTTTTTACAACTAAAAAAGTTGGTGAAGGGATGGGACTTGGTTTATCAACTACATATGAAATTATAAAAGAACATGACGGTGATATTCAGGTTCAAAGTAAATCAGGCTACGGAACGATTTTTACAATTAAAATTCCAATAAAACAAAATTGATTAAAACGGAAATAAAAACAGTATGTCCCGACTTGCAAACCTTTTTATTGATAAAAAAAATGAAAAAGATTTAACTTCTTTTGAAAAAAAAGAGATCAAAGAGTATCGTATCCTTTTTGTTGATGATGAGAAAAATGTATTAAAAGCCATGCAGCGAATATTCCGCAGGGAAAACTATAAACTCTATTTTGCTGTTTCTGCAAAAGAAGCCCTGGATATTTTGTCTAAAGAGCTTGTTCATGTGGTAATTTCTGATCATCGTATGCCAGAGATGACAGGAGCTGAATTACTCAAAGAGGTTAAAAAGCAATATCCTAAAACCATTCGTATTATGTTGACCGCCCATGCAGATGTAAACGCTATTATGGCTGCTGTTAATGAAGGGGCTGTATATAAGTTCATTACCAAACCGTGGAATGAAGATGATTTAAGACTCACAATAAGTCTCGCTTTAGAGCAGTATGATCTTATCAAAGAAAATAAGTATCTTAAAGAAGTACATGATGCCCAGCAAAAAAAAATCAGCCAGCTTAGTCGATTTGCATTTGCAGATAGGGGACAATTAGGTAAATTATTAGTAAAAAAAAATATAATTAAAAAAGAAGAATTAGATAAAGCTCTAATAATCCAAACAAAAAATAACAAACTACTGGTTCAGATTCTTATTGACACAAGAATTCTTGATGAAAAAGTAATTATAAAACTAATTCAAGATGAATTTAATATTGATCTGGTGTATCCAAATGAGTTTAATGTTCCCCACGCATTAACAATATTGATTCCCCGTGAAATTTGCGAAAAATATATGCTCGTTCCTTTAAAAAGAGACAAAGGCAGACTAATTGTTGCCATGGCAGATCCAACAGATTTTTCAAAAATTGATGAATTAAAATTCATTGCAGGCCTTCCTGTGCAGCCTGTTCTTGCTGCACAAAGTGATATTTTTGAAAAGATTAAAGAGCTGTATGGTGATAACAGTTCTTTGGAACAATTCTTTCAGGATGTTGATATCTGTGATCCTACAGAAAATATCGAAATTATTTTAGATGAAACAGACGAAGAAGTTAATATTAAGGAATTATTAGCAAACAAAGATAAACCTTCAGCAATCCGGATTGTTAATTTTATATTATCTGATGGACTTAGACACAAAGCATCAGATATCCATATTGAACCTAAAACCAAATATATTATAGTTAGAAACAGGATTGACGGACTTCTGTTCGATAAAATGCACATTCCTGTTAATATGCATCCTGCAATTATAAGCCGTATAAAAGTAATGAGCGAGCTTGATATTGCTGAAAGAAGAAAACCTCAGGATGGCAGAGTAACCGTAAAGACATCCTCCCGGATGGTTGATATGCGCATATCAATTATACCAACAATTAATGGGGAAAAAATAGTACTGCGTATTCTTGATCGCAATGCAACCATAAAAAATCTGGAAAAACTTGGATTTTTAAAAAAGGATTTGAAAAAAGTCCGCCAGTTTGCAAAGCAACCTCAGGGAATTGTTCTAATAACCGGTCCAACAGGTAGTGGTAAAACAACCACGCTTTATTCACTTCTTCGGAAAACTGCTTCAATAACTAAAAACCTTACAACTATTGAAGATCCAGTGGAATATTTTATGGATATGGCAGAACAAGTTCATATCCGCGAAAAAATTGGTTTGAGCTTTTCTGTTATTTTAAGAGCCATCATGCGTCAGGATCCGGATATAATTATGCTTGGGGAAATTCGGGATTATGATACAGCAGAAGTTGTTTTTCATGCTGCATTAACAGGTCATCTGGTATTAAGTACTCTTCATACAAATAATAGTATTGCTTCTGTTACACGACTATTAGACATTGGAATCAAACCATATGTAATCAGTGATGCTCTCACAGGTATTATTGCCCAGCGGCTGGTTCGGAAAATTTGTCAAAAATGTATTACTGATGATCATCCATCTGATAAAGTCTTAAACTCCCTTAGAATTGATAAATCAAACTCAACAATTGTTCATAAAAAAGGATCAGGTTGCGAATACTGTAATCAAACAGGTTATGATGGACGAATTGGAATTTATGAGATATTCCAGATTGACAGGAATATTAAAAAATTAATCCACCAAAATGCAGGTGAATCAGAATTGATTAGAGCAGCTAATGCATCAGGAATGAATACACTGCTTGATGATGCTGTCTTAAAAATTGGTGCAGGGATTACAACTTGTGAAGAAGTCTTAAGAGTTCTCGGTCCTCAGGATTTAGATACTTTCAAATGCCATAATTGTAATACTTTTTTAGAGGAGAGATTCCCTTATTGTCCATTTTGTGGTTTTCCTATTCAACTCATTTGCAAACAATGTGCAAAACCTTTGTCAGATAGATGGAGTATATGTCCATATTGCGGAGAAAAAATTCATGTAACTTCTTAATAACAATTATACCCCTGTGAATTTGACAGGGGTATAATTAAAGGAATAGCAAGAAAATTTATACATAAAGAACAATATCTGTTTGTTAAACATGATAACTCTGCTCCCTGCAGAAACAAGGGGGAGGATTCGTGTACTTATCACATTGAAATTTTATAAAAACATCAACAAATCTTTACAGCTTTGTTGATATAAGGGAACTTGCAAAAAAGAATATAATTTATAATCAGTAAAAGTATAAATACCCAACCTGCTAAACAACGTTTACAAATAAAATATACTTCAGATAAAGAATCCTTGTTGTATTTATCCTTGACAATGATATTGCTATTAGATATATATAAAAAATATAAAATATATTAACAGAATTAAATTGTTCTTTTTAGGTTTAGAAACTTACAAACACTGTTTTTAATTGTTTTTTTTAGTTTGTATAGTAAATTTAATTTAGATAATATTTTATAAATAGTTTTATTATTTTTGTATATTATTAGTGTTTTAATAAAATTAAATATTTTTAGTTTCTATAAGTAAACATAGTTACTTTTAGTGATTTATATTTGCTTACTTGAACTATCTACAAAAAAAGAATTTTAATTAAGGAGATTATTGTGAAACATAAGAGTTTATTTTATCAAGGAGCAGTTTTAACAGTTTTTATACTTAGTTGTTTAATTAATACAGCACAAGCTAATGATCAAAAAGTTATTATAAAGGTTGGTACTCTTGCACAAAAAGATGTATCTGCAATGCGTTATATTGGGGAATCTTTTTTCCCGGAAATTACAAAAGTTACTAATGAACAAGTAGCATTTGACGTATACTGGGGCGGTGTTATGGGAGATGAAGAAGATTATGTCGGCAAAATGCGTACAGGCCAGCTTCAGGGAGCAGCTGTTACTGCTTCAGGAGGCATAGCAAATGCAGTTTGTCCTGATCTTTCAGTATTAGGTCTTCCTTTCCTTTTTAATGCATGGGCATTTGATGAAGTAGACTATGTAGTAGGTAAAACAAGACCATATTTGCTAAAGGAAGCTGAAAAAAGAGGCTTTAAAATTCTTGTAATTTCAGATGTCGATTTTGACCAGATTTATTCTACCAAACATAATATAAAAACTATTGAGGATATAAAGAGGGCTAAAATTTTAACATGGTATGGACCACTTGAAAACAAAATGCTTCAATCTCTTGGAGTATCTCCAATTCCAGTAAATGTACCTGAAGTTGTTTCTTCAATAAAAACCGGAATTTGCAATATGGCAATATCTCCTTCAATGTGGTGGGTAGGAGCACAGCTTTATACTGATACAAAATATGTAAATCCTATTCCGATCAGGTTTGTTCCTGCTGTAATAATTATCAATCTAAGTACCTGGAATAAAATCCCTGAAAAACATCAACAAGCCATGAATACTGTATGTGCAAAATTTGAAAAAGGGTTTAAAAAAGTAATAAGAGAGTGTAATCAGAAATCATACAAAGCAATGATAAAATATGGAATAAAAGAGGTAAAAGTAGAACCTGAAGAACTCGCCCGCTTTAAGAAAGCTACAAGACCTGTATGGAATGAGCTTGCTGGTAAAATTTATTCTAAAAAAATTTTAGATGACGTTATAGGACTGCTTAAAGAATATAGAGAAAACAAGAAAAATGTAGCTTTGAATAATGATGGTAATAAAGATAAAACAGATACAGATAGTTAATTACACATCACATGTTCTATAAACGTTAGCTGACATACTGATTTTATTGATAGGTATTAGTAACTACAAATCATTTTATCAGACACATTATCTAATAAAATCAAGTTATTACAAGTCACAAAAACAAGTTGACCGGGACATCCGATACATATTAAAATCGTGTTCAGAGAACACGGTTTTAATATAATCCCTGAAAAAAAAGATAAAATTGCCTTTTCACCTTAAACTTGAAAAAATTAGTA
>DAOWNP010000245.1 GCA_030642545.1 Desulfobacteraceae bacterium
ATAGCTGGCTCTTTTGATGTTTTTGTGATTTTAGATCGGGCAAAGATGACTTGGAATCTATTATGTATAATTGCGGAAATTGTTTTGTCCGCGTTCCTTAAGATTATTATATAACATTTTTTATAAAAATTAATAGTTTGACAAAATTACAATTTTAAAAAAAATTGTACGATGGTTTATACAAACTATATGTTTTATAAAAATTTTTTCCATCAGGAGGATTATAATGGCTATAACAAAAGGCCCGTTAAAAGGAATAAGAGTTCTTGATCTCAGTCAGGCTCATGCAGGACCATTTGGAACAATGCTTTTGGCAGATCTTGGAGCTGAAATAATAAAACTTGAATCTCCGCTTGGAGATCTTTTAAGAGTTGGCGACCCAACTGTTAATATATTAAATTATTATATTTTATCCTTAAATAGAAATAAAAAAAGTATAGTACTTGATTTAGAAAGTAAAAAAGGCAAAAAGGCTTTTTATGATCTTGTTAAAAATTCTGATGTTGTTTATTCCAATTTTAGAGCTGATGTTTTAGAAAGACAAGGTTCTGATTTTGACGCATTAAAAAAAATTAATCCACAGATTATTAGATGTAATATTTCAGGCTATGGTCCAAAAGGACCTTATACTAAATACCCTGCATATGATATTATTGCCTGTGGACACAGCGGGATATTAAGTGTTTCAGGTGAAGAAGGCAGACCCCCTGTAATTCCGGGAGGAATTGCCATGGCAGATATGATGGGTGGAATTTATGCTGTTTTATCTGTTTTGGCTTCTATCATAAGCAGATCAAATGAAAAAAAAGGGGTACAAGCAGAAGTTAATCTTCTTGATTCAATGATCTTTATGCAAAAAGTTCTTTTCCAGAGCATGTTTGCGACAGGCAGCATTCCTGGTATGCAGGGAAGAAGACACCATATGCTTCCTACATATGGAATTTTTGAAACAAAAGACGGGTTTTTAACCATAGGTCCCAGTGATGACAACATGCTTGTTGGACTCACAGGTCTTGACTGGATGCGAGATGATCCTGATTTAAACAGTTCTCTTAATAGAATTATAAATAAAGATAAATTTATACCTCATTTTGAAAAAGCTCTAAAACAGGAAACAACAGATCACTGGCTAAAACTTTTTAGAGATGACAATGATATACCATCAGGTCCTGTATTAAATTATAAAGATGTTATCAATGATCCGCAGGTTATCCACAATAACATGATAAAAGAGATGGATTTAAAAGGTGATAAATATAAAACTATAGGCTCTATATTTAAAATGCCTGGAGTAATAGAAGGAGAAAATGAATCTGCACCTGATTTAGGAGCACATACAAAAGAGATATTACAAAGTATTTTAAATTATTCAGATGCTGATGTAGAAGAGATACTCAAAGAAAATCAGGCAGCAATACCAAGAATGCAAAACAAAAAAACAAAATAAAAAATAGATCGTCAGGCTGCCTGCGGAATGAAAATTTCTTCCTCGTTCAAGGCGGAAAATTATTTTGACCACAGGCATACGCCGTTGTATTCCGAGGATCAAAATCAATTTTCCAACGCAGAAATTGGATAAATTGGTGTTTTGCATGCGCCTATCGACAATTTTACAGAAGTAATTTTAAGGTTTTGTTTGATCTCAGATCACAAAAATATTGAAATTGTAATCTGAGATTAAACAAAAACAATACGTCTCTACAAACCTGTTAGTTTATATATTTTTTCCATATCAATATATTTTTCAAAATGCTCTGCCAAAAGATCATATTCAACATCTCTTGCTTCAAGCCCAAAAGATCTGTCTATTCTTATATTTTTTATATTTATGAAATCAAACCATTTTGAAATAATTTTTTCTGAATCAAAAAGACCATGAATATATGTCCCCATAAATCTGTTATTATCAGAAACACAACCATCTTCCGCACAGCAGGCCTCACCATTTCTCTCTTTTATAGCAAACATCGGTTTTTTCCCGAAATTTTTTGTGTGCCCCATATGAATCTCATACCCGATACCATCTGTGCCATCTAAACTAAAAGCTGTTATAGCTGTAGTCTTAGGTGATTTTAATGTTGTTTCAACAGGCAAAAGAGAAAGACCTGAAACAGAGACAGGAACTCCTTCTAATCCATCAGGATCATGGATACAGTTTCCCATCATCTGATATCCCCCACAAACACCTAAAATATGGCTTTCTATCTCTTTGGCATAACATTTGATTTTTCCCGCCCAGCCTGTTTTTTCTATCCATTTCAAATCAGATATAGTACTTTTTGATCCAGGTATTATAACACAATTAAACCCAAACAGATCTTTTGGCTCTAAAACATAACAAGTATTTATTTCAGGTATTTCAAAAAGAGGTTCAAAATCAGTAAAATTTGAAATATGAGGAAGTCTGATAATTGCTATGGAAGGTTTATTATCATCAAACAAAACATCTTTTACTATCGGTTTTTCAATAACAACTGAATCTTCAGCTTCAATATTAATATGATTGTACCAGGGAAGCACACCAAACACATCTTTTGCTGTTTTTTCCTCAATCCAGCTTATCCCTGATTCAAAAAGAGTTAAATCACCTCTAAATCTATTTATAATAAAACCTGAAATCAGATCTTTATATTTTTCAGGAAGACATTCAAGTGTACCTACTATTTGAGCAAATATTCCGCCTTTATAAATATCTCCTACTAAAATAACCGGTGCACGAGCATATTCAGCAACAGGCATATTCACCAGATCATTCTCCATAAGATTAACTTCAGCACAGGAGCCTGCCCCTTCTATTATTATAAAATCATATTTGCTTTTCAGCCTGTCAAGTGCACAACAGACCTGCAAAAAAAGATCCTTTTTTTTTTTATGATATTCGGAAGCTTTTGTGTTTTTTAAAACCTTTCCCAAAAGTACAACCTGTGCACCTATATCACTCGTAGGCTTTAATAAAATCGGATTCATATCAACATGTGGAAATATTTTTGCAGCCTCAGCCTGAACAATCTGAGCACGTCCCATTTCAAGCCCGTCAAAAGTTACTCCAGAATTATTTGACATATTCTGTGCCTTAAAAGGAGCCACAGAAAAGCCTCTGTTGACCAGTATACGACATAATGCAGTTACAACTATACTTTTTCCTACATCAGAACCTGTACCAAAAACACAAATACATCTGCCAGTTTTATTTTTATCTCTATTTTTCAATACCAACCCTGGCCTTTACACCTTTTTTATAATAATGTTTAATCTCTTTCATTTCAGTAACAAGATCTGCTCTCTTGATAATTTTATCATGAGCTGATCTGCCTGTAATAACAATTTCTACATTTTCCGGCTTACAGTCAATAATTTCAATAACTTCATCAACAGACAAAATATTACATAAAACAGCTGAATTTGCTTCATCTAAAATAAAAATGTCAAATGCACCCTCTTTTACAAGCTTTTTTATCTCAGATATACCCTCTTTTGCAGCAATTATATCAGAAATAGCAGGCTTTCCCTTAACAAACCTGCCAAGTCCAAACTGCTTAACTGTTATTTCAGGATAAAATTTTTCCAGAGCTTTTATTTCGCTGTAATCCCCTTTTTTTATAAATTGTGCTATACAAACTTTTAATCCAGCACCAAAAGCTCTTATAGAAAGGCCTATGCCTGCTGTTGTTTTTCCTTTTCCATTGCCTGTATAAACCTGAACATAACCTTTCACATATCCTCCATAAAATCTCTTTTAAAGCTATAATCTATCAACCTCTCTGTTTTTTACTAAATTATTTCTACATTCTTTAAAGTAATATTACAATATTTTTAATATTATTTACCCTTTTTATCCCATAAATAATTTTATATATTTAAAGTAAGGAACGTGGACATGAATTATTTTAACATTTTTTGTGTTTTTGTTGTTTTTAGATATACATCCTATCGCACCTTTTGTAACTGTTATATAATTTAAATCTGCCTGTTCATCTTTTAAGATTTTAAGAGTTTTTGACCTGCCGGTAAAAATCATGCGTTTCCAGTAAATTGAAAACTGATACGGGATCTTTTTTATAATTTTTCGTACAAAAGCATTATGAATATCTTTTTTATCAACAAGCACGGGAATAATTTTTTCGTCATTTCCCCAAAAAGTTTTCTTGCCGAGAAATATCTTTTTTAAATCAGATCCTTTTACACAATCAGCGAGAACACTCCTGTTTGCAATTATCTTAAATTCAGCAGCAAAACAACTACCTGAAATTATTATTATAAATAACACAAAAAAA
>DAOWNP010000198.1 GCA_030642545.1 Desulfobacteraceae bacterium
ATTTATCCAATTTCTGCGTTAGAAAATAAATTTGATCCGGAAAACACAACGGGTATGCCTGTGGTCAAATCTATTTTCTGCCTTGAACACAGAAAAAATTTCTGTAACAACCTGTTAAGTGAAGTTAAGTGAAGTTAAGTGAAATTATTTATGTGACTGTCTGTCCTATATTAAGATCAAAGTTCAATTCAACCTTAATATTAATTATTTTCCGGTATAAAAATCTTTATATTCTTCCCGAATTGTTTTTTTGGAAAATTTACCTACACTTGTTTTGGGAATTTCGTCTACAAAAATAATCTCATCCGGTAACTGCCATTTGGCAAAATTTGGGCTTATAAAATCAAGAAGATCCTGTTTTGTTACTTTACCTGTAAACTTTTCCCTTAATTTTACCAGAGCAAGAGGTCTCTCTTCCCATTTTGGATGAGGAAGACCTGCAACAGTTGCCTCCAAAACACTTTCATGGGCCATAAGAGAATTTTCAAGATCTATTGAAGATATCCATTCACCACCACTTTTTACCAGATCTTTAAATCTGTCACTTATTTTGATATATCCATTTTTATCAATAGTTGCAGCATCACCGCTTTTCCAGTAACCATCTGTAAAGGAATCTACTGATCTCGAATCATTATAATAAGTTGTTGTAATCCATGGACCTTTTATAAGCAATTCACCTACAGTTTCACCATCATGAGGTATATCTTTACCATCTGCATCTACAATCTTCATCTCTATCCCTGTTACAGGCAAGCCCTGTTTCTTCCTTAGCTCCCATTTCTCATCTTCAGACAAATCAGTCATTTTAGATTTAAGCAGATTAACAGTTACAAGCGGAGTTGTTTCTGTTGCACCATAAGCATGAATAATATTTCCACCAAGCTTGTCATATCCTTTCATCATCGCCAAAGGTGGTTCTGTAGCACCTGAAAACATTCTTAAATTTGAAAAGAGAGGTTTTTCAGGCATAGAATTAATCTGCTCAAGCATTGGCATATAAATAGCCGGTGCTCCATTATTTACAGTTACCTTTTCAGTTAACATCAGATCAACCAGTACCTGAGTTGTTTCTGCTGTATACATACCGGAAAAAACAAGCTTTGCACCAACGAGAGGAGCACAGAGAAAAACTCCCCAGCCCTGGGCATGAAACATGGGAACAGTCTGCATAACAACATCATCTAATCCCATTTTTGACATACCGGCAATCATTATGGTATGCAGATACATTGCTCTGTGGGATACAAATACGCCTTTTGGCTTTCCGGTTGTACCAGATGTATAGCAGGCCGCAAAAGCAGATGTTTCATCAATCATAGGAAATGTATAATCATCAGATTCCTGCTCTAAAATATCTTCATAACTCGTAATCGGAGTTAAATCAGTTTTTAAATCTTTAGCTTTTTTATCTGTTATGATTACATAACCTTTAACTGTATTCAGTTTGCCTGCAATAGGTTCAATTATGGGTAAAAGAGTCTCTGCTACAAAAATAAACTTTGCTCCTGCATGGTTAATAACATAAGTTCTATCTACTCCGGCTATACGGGGATTCAACTCTAAAGCTACAGCTCCAATACCTGAAATAGCAAAATAAAGTTCAAAAAAGCGATGTGTATTCCAGTCGGCTATCCCTACTCTGTCTCCTGGTTTAACACCAAGCTTAACAAGAGCATTTGCAAGTTTTTTAACTCTTTTATACGCTTCATAATAATTATAACGAAAAATACTTCCATCAATATTTCTTGAAACAACTTCCACTTCAGGATATGTATTTGCTGCACATTTTAAAAAAGTAATAATATTTAACTGGTAATCATCACCTGAAGTTGAAGGAAAACCTTTAATAATTTCAACACTCATAACATTTTGCTCCATTTCTAAATTAATCATGACCCTTAAAAAACATATTTACAAAAACAGTTAAGCATAAGGACAAAATTAATTATTATTTGAAGATAATTCTTTTTTAGACACTAATTTAATATTCTTATTATTAACAAGAGGAATTTTAATAATAAAGCATGCCCCTTTATTAGGAGAGCTGACACACTCAATTGTTCCTCCTAATGACTGAGTCACAAGGTTGTATACAATATGCAGACCAAGTCCGGTACTCCCCTTTGCCCGTTTTGTTGTATAAAAAGGGTCAAAAATCTTTTTTTGGGTATCTTTATCCATTCCTTTTCCATCATCACAATAAGTGAGATTAAGAAAAGAATCTGCAAAAATATCAATTTTTATATTAAACTCTTCCATCTCGTCCACACCGTGAAGCAATGTATTTACAACAAGATTAGTAAAAATCTGGAAAAACACTCCAGGATAACCATCTATATAAATAATATCCGGGCTGTTTATATTAATTGAGTGTTTTTTTCTTTTCAATTTTGGATCAAGACTTAAAAGAAGATCTTTTATATTTTCATTGAGGTTAAATACTCTTTTTTCTTTGCTTGACTGATCTACTGATACTTGCTTAAAGCTTTGAATTAAATTAGCCGAACGTCTTAAATTTTTTAAAATAATTTCACTGGTTTCACAAGCTGTTTTTATATAATTTTCAAGATCTGACCGCTTTAATGTGTCAGAATTGTAAACTTTATATACCTCTTTTGTTTTTTCCTCTAAAAATGATGCAGCAGTAACACTAACTCCAACCGGAGTATTAATCTCATGTGCAATGCCTGCTACAAGCTGGCCTAACGCTGCCATTTTTTCAGATTGAACAAGCTGATCCTGGGCCATTTTTAACTCTTTTAATGATTGTTCAAGCATTCTTGTTCTATTTTTTACCCGTTGTTCCAATTCAGTATTTAATCTTTTTACTTCTTCTTCAGCTTTTTTCCTGATAGTAATATCTCTGGCAACTCCTACAGCACTGACAGGAAATTGATTATTATCTCTTAGAAATGAAAATGTCACCTCTGTTGTAACATGCGATGTATCTTTTTTTATAAATTCAAGCTCAAGCACAACAGGCTTTATATCAGTATTAATACTTTTCTCTGCTATAGCAAGCTCTTCAGTTAAAAATTTTAACAATATCTCAAAAGAATTATGTGTAAACATATGCTCCAGATCCAATTTTATAATTTCCTCTGGAGTATAATCCAGCAAATTTACAACAGATTGACCTATGTATGTAATTTTAAAATCTTTAAGATCTAAAATCCATATTACGTCTGAAACATTTTCAGCAAGAAGACGATACTTTTTTTCAGATTCACGCAAAGCATATTCCGCATGCTTAATATTATCATAGAGCATTGCATTCTCAAGACAAATAGCAGAATGCGATGCTAAAAGCCTGAGAGTTTCTATTCTGTCTGATGTAAAAACACCTGTAGCAACACTATTTTCAAGATAAAGTATGCCTATGATTTCTGTTTGTCTAATTATAGGCATACACAAAACAGAACCAGATGATCTATACCTTATATATGGATCAGTCATAAACCATCCCTCTTTTTTTACATCATCTATAACTACATGTTTTTTTATACTGCGTACATAATTTATAACAGTAAAAAGAAGATCGTTTCTTTTTTTTAAAGGAACAGATTTTATTATTATGTTTTTATCTTCCCCCAGAATCAATTCAGCCTCAACACTTAAGCTGCCATTTTTTACAAGTAGTATAAGACCCTTATTTGCACCAGCATTTTCTACCATTATAGTTAACAGTTTTTCTAAAAGAGCCTCTAATACAATTTCTATTGATATCACTTTTAAATAATCAACTATAGCAAGATAATCCATCTCGTTGGCATGAACAGAAACTTGATCTTTTTTAACTTTATCAAAATAGCTGTGAAATTTTTTTTCTATTTGAACCACTTTAAGATCTGAACCCCACTGTTTATATAAATCTCTTGCTTTTTGTATGTAAGCATAAGCTGATTCATCTAAACCACATAAAAATAGAAAATTGGACAAACGCTCATTTGATATAGCTTCTTCCATCTTAAATCCATTTTTTTTAGCATTTAAAACAGCCTCTTTATATAAATCAATAGTTTTTTTAATATTTTTTTTAAAAGAGCTTAACTCAGCCTCAACAAGAATAAATTTATTGGTAAAATTTTCAGGGGAATGTATTACCAGCTTTTTCATCTGCTTCTGGTTTTTTTTTACAATCTTTAAGTATCTCCTTTTTTTATCATCAGGTACATAAGGAAGATATGCAAGCAAAGATAATGAATAAAAAAACATATAAATAGCACTAAAAACCATAGTTTTTATACCATTTATATATAGCATTCCTTTTTCCGCAAATTTTACAGCATTTTTAAAATCACCGCATAAATAAAATAAAATCATTTTCCCCAAATAGTAAAAGCCTAAAAAAGTTATCTCTTTTGCTTTATACCAGTCAGGTACCATTTCATTTTCATCTGCAATTGTCCCCTTTATAACTCTCCAGTCATCTGCATCTCCTTTAAAATTAATCATCAGCTGATACCAAAGTTTATATGTTTTAGTAGTTGCCGGCTGATTTAAAAGCTCAATTTTTGGCAGAAACTTTTCACACCATGAAATAACTTCCAAAAGAGTTGGGGCAGAAAAAAACATATTAATTGCATGTAAATTTAATGCAAAAGATGCAATAAGCCGCCCTCCAAATAAAACCCCTTTTTCATAGGAATCCATAAAATAAGTTAAATTTTTAGACAAATGATTTTTCCAGGGATTTATCATAGACCCAATAAGTATTTTGATATTAGGCTCCATTTCAGCTATATCTATCTGCTTGTTAATATCAAGAGCAAGCATTCCCATTTTATATCCGGTATCAATATCCTTTATAAATCCACATAAAAAAGAAGCGTAAGAGGCATAAGCAAAAGAAGCATATTTCGAATTACCATATTTTACAGAAAGCCTTACCAGTCTAAATATAATAATAAAAGTATAATCAGGATCTGATATATAACAAGGCTCAATAATTGACATAAGAAGCCTTGCTTGTGCTATCACCTGCGGTTCAGAAAGTTCTTTATTTTTTATAAGGTTTTCTAACTTTTTATTTTTAAGAGACAATTTAACGAGACTAAATTCTTTTAAAAAAACATATCGGGAGAATTTTGCAGGAAGCTTGATACCAATAGATCGGAAGG
>DAOWNP010000217.1 GCA_030642545.1 Desulfobacteraceae bacterium
CAGAATACAACGGGTATGCCTGTGGTCAAATTAATTTTCTGCCTTGAACTTGAAGAAATTTTCATTCTGTAACAGCCTGTCGAGAAAATATTTTCTTTTTTTCTGAAAGCAGTGACCTTTTTTTATAAAAATATTTTAGACAGATCCTGTGTTATTCCTTGGGATTTGCCTGAAGTTTAAACTTTTCGTATTTTTCTATAAGCTCTTTTTCAAGACGAGCATGAAGTGTTTCTGCCTCTTTTGGAAATGTTTTATGCAGTGCAGCGTATCTGACTTCACCAGATAAAAATTGCTGCAAAGTTCCATCTGGTGCTTTAGAGTCTAAAACAAAAGGGTTTTTACCGGATTTTGTCAGATCAGGATTGTATCTGTAAAGAGGCCAGTAACCGGATTGTACAGCAAGCTTTGCTTCTTCCTGACTCTTTCCCATTCCTTTTTTAATTCCATGATTTATACATGGTGAGTATGCAAGAATAAGTGATGGGCCATCGTAGCTTTCAGCTTCTGACATGGCTTTTATCAGCTGCTGTTTGTTTGCACCCATAGAAACACTTGCAACATAAACATAGCCATATGTCATTGCAATGCTGCCTAAATCCTTTTTAGCAGTTTTTTTGCCTGAAGCTGCAAATTTTGCAATTGATCCGGTTGGAGTAGCTTTTGATGATTGACCGCCTGTATTTGAATACACTTCTGTATCATAAACAATAATGTTTATATCTTCTCCTGTTGCAAGAATATGATCAACTCCACCAAAAGCTATGTCATATGCTGCACCATCACCCAAGAAAACCCAGTATGATTTTTTAGTAAAATATTTGGATAATTCTGCTATTTTATTAAGAAGAGGATTCTCTTTTTTGTTATCTAACATGGATTTTAACTGATCACCAAATTTTTTCGAAAGCTCTGGATCGTTTGTATTTTTTATCCAGC
Organism: Desulfobacteraceae bacterium; assembly: GCA_030642545.1. Taxonomy (GTDB): domain Bacteria; phylum Desulfobacterota; class Desulfobacteria; order Desulfobacterales; family DAOWNP01; genus DAOWNP01. The sequence goes on from DAOWNP010000217.1 coordinate 937, forward strand.
CATCTAATGCTGTTTTTATTTCTGAATCAATGTCTGCTTTTAATGCTTTTTCTGCTAAAGATATCAGTTGATTTCTAAGTTGTGCTGCTCCAAGAAACATGCCGTATGTAAATTCAGCAGGATCTTCAAATAAAGAGTTTCCCCATGTGGGACCAAATCCGTCTTTATTAGTACAGTATGGAATGGTTGGAGCTGATCCTCCCCAAATAGAAGTACAACCTGTGGCATTACCTATTACCATACGTTCTCCAAAAAGCTGGGTAAGCAGTTTGGCATATGGTGTTTCACCACATCCGGCACAAGCTCCTGAAAACTCCATAAGAGGTTGATAAAACTGGCTGCCTTTAACTGTGTTTCGTTTTAACAGATTGTCATAAATCGGCAGATTTTCAGCAAATTTATGATTAGTTATCTGAAGTTTAGTCTGTGTATTTAAAGGTCTCATAACAAGTGCCGGTTTTTTTGCAGGACAAATATCAACACAATTACCACAACCTAAACAATCTAAAGTATTTACCTGAATTCTGAATTTATAGCCTTTTAAATCTTTTCCTGTAGCATCTTTTGTTTCAAAATCAGCTGGTGCTCCTATAAGATCGGAATCTTTTAATAGAGCCGGTCTGATTGCTGCATGGGGACAAACCATAGAACATTGATTACACTGAATACAATTATCTGCTATCCATTCAGGAACATTTATTGCCACACCTCTTTTTTCATATTTTGTGGTGCCTACGGGAAATATTCCATCAATAGAAAATGCACTTACAGGAAGAGTATCTCCTTTTTGAATAAGGATAGGTCTAATAACGTTTTTAACAAAATCAGGTTCATCAACAAAGTTGTCTGCAGCAGGTTCTGTATTTATCCATGAATCAGGATATTTTATCTCTTCAAGATTATCTATAGTTTTGTCAACAGCTTCATGGTTCATATTGACAATAGAATCACCTTTTTTAGAGAACATTTTTGTTATCTCTTTTTTCAGCAGTGAGATAGCCTCTTCAACAGGTATTATGTTGGCCAGTTTAAAAAATGCTGTTTGCATTATCATATTTATTCTGCCGCCAAGACCTATTGATGATGCTATTTTTTCAGCATTAATATTGTAAAATTTAATTTTTTTTGAGGCAATAACAGATTTTACTTCAGCAGGAAGCATCTCTCCCATATTGTCCTGTGTATAGTTTGAATTCAGAACAAAAGTTCCACCATCTTTGATTCCTTCTAAAATATCATAAATTTCTAAATAATTTGATTTATGGCAGGCAATATAATCAGCAGAATCAATAAGGTAAGTTGATTTTATAGGTGTTTTACCAAATCTTAAATGAGACATGGTAATACCGCCGGATTTTTTTGAGTCATATGCAAAATATGCCTGAGCAAAAAGATCTGTGTTATCACCTATTATTTTAATAGCAGTTTTATTAGCACCTACTGTTCCATCTGCTCCAAGTCCCCAGAATTTACACTGTACTGTACCTTCTGTTGTTACATCATAACCTGTTTGATAATCTAAAGATGTGTGGCTGATATCATCAGTAATCCCGATTGTAAAATGATTTTTAGGAGATATTGAATTCATATTATCAAATACAGATTTTATCATTGACGGAGTAAACTCTTTAGATCCCAAGCCATATCTTCCACCTGTTATAGTTGCCATTTCGCCACGTTCCATAAAAGCTGTACAAACATCCTGATATAGAGGATCACCTATTGCTCCAGGCTCTTTTGTACGATCTAAAACTGTAATGCTGGCAGCTGTGGCAGGAATAGCAGCAAGCAGATCATCAATTGAAAAAGGCCGGAAAAGACGCACTTTTATCAAACCAACAGGCTCATTGTCTGCTGTCATATGATTTACAACTTCTTCAATTGCTTCACAGGATGAACCCATTGCGATTATTATACGCTCTGCATTTGGATCACCAACATAATCAAAAAGATTATAATATCTGCCGGTAAGATCACCTGCTTTTTTAAAGTACTTTTTTACGATATTAGGTATTTCTTTGTAATAATTATTAACGGTTTCCCGTCCTTGAAAATATATGTCAGGATTTTGGGCTGTTCCCCTGACCTCCGGGCTTTCAGGATTTACGGCTCTTTTCCTGAAAGCTTCAACAGCTTTGTAGTTGACTAATTTTGCCATATCATCATAGTCAATCATTTCAATTTTTTGAAGTTCATGAGATGTTCTGAATCCATCAAAAAAATGAATAAACGGTATGCTGCCTTCAATTGCTGCAAGATGTGCTACAAGACCTATATCCATAACTTCCTGAACCGAAGATGATGCAAGAAGAGCAAATCCGGTTTGTCTTACTGCCATAACATCCTGATGATCACCAAAAATAGAAAGAGCATGACCTGCTATGGCTCTTGCTGTAACATGCAAAACAGCAGGTAATAATTCCCCTGCAATTTTATACATATTGGGGATCATAAGCAAAAGCCCCTGAGATGCTGTAAAAGTTGTTGTAAGAGAGCCTCCTGCAAGTGAACCATGTACAGATGCAGCAGCTCCTGCTTCTGATTGAAGCTGGCGGATAAGAAGTGGTTGACCAAATATGTTTTTTCGACCGTTGGCTGCCCATTCGTCAGCAATTTCCCCGATTGGAGATGATGGAGTAATTGGATAAATATTTGCGACTTCACTCATTGCGTAAGCAACATGAGCAGCTGCAGTATTTCCATCAACAGTTTTCATGTTTTTAGACATTCAAAAGGCTCCTTTGTTAAATAAGCTACTATAAGATACCAATAAAAAAAAAATGCTTTAAAAGTCTTATAGAATATTTTAATTTGAATATAATGTAAAGCAAAATATATATATTCAGCAAATTCTTATATTTCAGGATGGTTACAGTGTAAATTGATTTAAAAAACTTACAATTTTATAGGGTAAAATCATTTATTTTATCTGCATTTCTAACGCTCTGGTAACAATTTCATAAACACCTTTTGATAAATCCTGAGTCTTACTGATTCTTTCAAGTTCTCTTTTCATTAGTTTCTGTCTGCAAGAATCATAACGCATCCATTTATTAAACAAAGAAACCATTCGTGCTGCAATGCTTGGATTAATTTTATTCAGGGTAATAACAGTATCTGCAAGAAATTTGTATCCTTCACCATCTTTTTGATGAAAATTAACTGGATTTCCCTGACAAAACATACCTATAAGAGATCTGATTTTATTGGGATTTTTTATAGAAAAAGCAGAATGCCTGCTAAGTTTTTTAACTTTTTCAAGAACTTTTAAACGATTTGATACTGCCTGAACACTAAACCATTTATCAAGAACCAGAGTATCTTTTTGCCATTTATCATAAAACATATCAACAGCCTTTTCCCCTAACTCAGATTCCATATTTATTAGAATTGAAAGGGCTGAAATCTCATCAGTCATATTCCCGGCTTTTTGAAACTCGTTGTATACAAAACTATCACTATTTTCATTTTCCACACGGGAAAAATAAGAGATAGCAAGATTTTTCAGTTTTCTTTGTGCAATAGATAATGAATCTATACTGTAAACACTATTGTCTCTATTTTCTTCTATAACATGCTTGAACTCATCCTTTAATTTTTCAGCTATCTCTTTTAACATAAACTCTCTTGCCATATGAATACCATCTACATCAATAACATCCATTTTATCCCCGATTTCTGTCTCTGTCGGAATAGTTAATGCTGCTGTTATCAATGCTTTATCCAGATCTTTATCAAGAAGCGTTTTTCTAAAGGCATAAATCAAACCATCATCTATATAAAGCGTTTTACCATTACAAATATCTTTAACAAGCAAAAGAACTGTCTTAAAAAAAAGCTGCTGAGCTGCATCCCACCTGTTAAAAGTATCACTATCATTTGCCATTAAAAACATAAATTCTTTATCAGTATAATCAGCCTCA
>DAOWNP010000321.1 GCA_030642545.1 Desulfobacteraceae bacterium
CAGCAATAATGCCTTGAATGCTTTGATAAGATTCTGTACCTATGACAAAAGAAAACGATTGAATTTTGAACAACAAATGGAACAAATAATTTTGGAAATCAATATGATTAATTTTTCCTTAGCTTGACGCGTATGGCCCGAAGGGTGCTAATTTAATCTGTTTTTATCTCTGACGGTTTAGAGGCAACCTGCTTTTTTGTAAAATTAATTATTTGAAAATCTCTATATGATTTATATTGTAAAATCATATTTTTTAGTATACAGTCTTCTTTAAGCTTACATTTAATCTTCATATTTTAATTTGAAATACACTCTCATAATTTTATAGTATTTATAAAAACAGATCTTATCTGTTTTTATTTGAAAAGTAATAAATAAATTTTATTTTTTTAAAAGTCTTAAGGTTTTGTTATGGCTGAGTTTTTTGAAGAAATTCTTTTTTATGATAATGGTGGAAGACGTAGTGCTATTAACAGACGTACAAAGATGTTTGCATTTCATATACCTGAAATGCGTACAGGTATAGACAGGCGTAAAGGAAGAGACAGGCGTAAAGCACCAAGACCAAATTCAAGATTATTAGAAAATCCTTGCTTGTTCAAAGGGTGCCCATAGTTTTTCTATTTTAAATCATACTTTGCTATAAGTCTTGATAAATATGTTCTTTGAATTCCCATTATCTTTGCTGCTTTTGTTTTATTGTTACTGGTATTTATTAAATTTAGTGAAATAAATTCCTCTTTAAACTTTCTTATTGCATCTTTAAGAGTTAACCCAAATTCAAGGCTTGTCCTTTTTTTATTAATACTTTTAATAGGTAAATCTTCAGGAACTATCTCTTTCCCACTTCCCATAACCAATGCTCTTTCTATGGCATTTGCAAGTTCTCTTATATTTCCCGGCCAGGTGTATACTGTCATTTTTTCCAAAGCATCTTTTGATATTTTAACAGGCAATGCATAATCCATTTCATGTGCATATTTTTCTATAAAATAATCAGATAGAAGTGCTATGTCATCTTTTCGTTCTCTTAGAGGAGGTAATTTAAGTTGTACTACATTTAATCTGAAATAAAGATCCTCTCTGAAATTTCCTTTTTCAATTTCTTCAATTATATTTTTATTTGTAGCTGAAATTATACGTACATCCACTTTTATAGACGTATTTCCACCTATTCTTGAAAACACACCTTCTTGTAAAACCCTTAACATTTTTGCCTGCATTTCAGGTTTCATTTCAGCAATTTCATCTAAAAAAATTGTACTTTTATTTGCAAGTTCAAATTTTCCAATTTTTCTTTGAATAGCTCCTGTATAAGCTCCTTTTTCATATCCAAATAATTCTGCCTCTAAAAGAGTATCAGGAAGAGCTGCACAATTTATTATTACCATTTCCCTGTTTTTTCTGGATCCTTCATTATGAATTAATGCAGCAATTAGTTCTTTTCCTGTCCCGCTTTCACCTAAAATCATAGTGCTGGCTTTTGATTTTGCTACTTTTTTAGCCTGATTAATAACTAATATAAAATCTTTATTATTTCCTATTATTTGATGTTTATCAGAGAGTTTTTCCTTTAGAGCTTCATTTTCCTGTTGAATTACCTGAGCATTTTGAACATCTTCTATTGATTTAGCTGCAAGATCTGCAAAATGAGATAAAATTTCAAGATTGTTTTCATCTAATACGCTATTATCTGTTTTATCTATTATTTCAACAACGCCAATGATACGATTTTTTATTTTCATTGGCACACAGGCAATGGAATGAGTTCTGTATCCTATGGCTTCACTTATTGTTTTATTCCAGTTTTTATCTTTGCTTACATCACCGCTTAAAATTGATTTTCCTGTTTTAGCCACAGTACCTGCAATCCCCTGCCCTAATTCTATTTCAAATTTTTTTATTTTTTTAGCACCTTCTCCTGTTGCAATTTTAAAAAAGAGTTTTTCTGTTTTTGGATTAAGTAATAACAAAGAGCCTGCTTTTGCCTTTGTGATATTAACAGCTGTTTCAATAACCAATTCTAAATGCTTATCAATATCAATTTTTTCTATAGATGAATCCATAATTTAAATATATAATCTGCTTTGTATTGTTTAAGAGATAAGGAATAAATATATTTATTATGTTTTAAATAAAAGCAGGAGTAATTTTTTGCTTCAGAAAGATTTCTATCAGGAACAACATAAAAAAGTAATTTGAATTTAAATATTTAAAACATTATAGTATCTAAATTATATCTAAATATAAAAGCTTTGTCAATCATACTAAAAAAATCAAGCCTTAATATAAAAATTAAATTTAACATATATAGTTTTTGCTATTTTATATAAAAAAGAATAATTATATACTGTTTTTTTTATCATATTTCTAACGTAAAATTGGGTTGCTTACAATACTGACCATAAGGAACGCAGATGAAAAAATTTAAAATTATAAAAGTAATTAAAACAGGAAAATAGATGATTCAACTTACAGATGTTCAAAAGCAAGCTGTTTTGCATACAGATACTCCGGCTCTTGTTGTAGCAGGCGCAGGTTCCGGTAAAACACGTACCTTAACTGCTAAAATTGCCCATCTCATCTCATTAGATTTTGAGCCTGAGCGTATACTTGCCATAACATTTACAAACAAAGCAGCAGAAGAGATGAAAACCAGGCTTGTTCAATTAACAGGTCTGCCGTTTAAACGGTTTCCATGGGTAAGAACATATCATTCAGCCTGTTTTAAAATATTAAAGAACCATTTCAGGTTACTTGGCTTTTCACAATCACCACAAATTTTTTTACCATATCATCAAAAAAAAATTTTAGGTGAGATATTTGTTAAATTAAATTATGATAAAAAAAATTTACCTGCTGCCTCAGCCAACATATCTATGGCTAAAAATTCAGGTAATCATATTAAGTATTTTGATGAAAAGACTACTGGTTATCCTGTCAATTATCATGAAGTATATAAAAAATATGAAGAAACCCTTTTTGCTGCAAATGCTGTTGATTTTGATAATATATTAATGTTTGTCAGAAATATTTTAAGGGACAATCCA
>DAOWNP010000270.1 GCA_030642545.1 Desulfobacteraceae bacterium
AAATCTTTGTATAACTCCAGAGCCCTGACATACAGTTTTTTTTCAAATCTATTTTCAGCTTTATTAAAAAGCAACTGTTCTTTACTTAAAATTTTATCTGCATCAATCTGTTTTTGACCGCATGAAAATAAAATCAGTAAAACAGTAAAAACTATAATAAATTTTAAATATCTCATTATTTTTATTGTTTTTTGTGTGAGGTTTATGTGTGTTAAAAAAAACAAAAAAATTAAACTGAAAAATATTTCATAGATGTTTTTTTCAACTCTTTTCTACTAAATAAAAGTTCATACTTTTCAAATTCAACAGTTAAAGACATTTCCAAAGCTAAATCATAACAGGATTTTTCATCTTTTGCATGGATCATGGTGTATATATTAAATGGCCATTCTTTGCAGGAAGGACGACAATAACAGTGAGTTACCTCGTGAAATTCGGCAAAGCGCTTCCCTGCAATATCAATATATTCAGGCTTTATTTTCCAGGCAATCATAGCATTTGCACTAAATCCGGATTTTTGATGTTTTAATGTTGCTCCAAATCGTCTTATAACTCCTTTTTGACAAAGATCCTTCAAAGTTTCTATTACTTTAGATTCAGTTAAACCAAGTTCCTCTGCAATTTTTTTGTAAGGACGGCTTGTTATGGAAATATCACCACCAATAGCTGCTATGATTTTTTTTTCAATTTCTGATATCATAATTATATACTCAAATACTATTGTTTAAATAACTGCATTTTTTAAAGTTATAAACTATATTTTGTTCTTTCAGGAAAAAGAGCCGTAACATCTTCTTTACAGGCACCACATATCCCCCTTTCAGTTATAAATCCTGTTACAAGCCTTGCCGGTGTTACATCAAAAGCATAGTTTGCAGCAGGACTGTCAACAGGTGTTATAAGAACATTTTTTATTTTACCATCACATAATCCCTGAACATATCTAATCTCGTCAGGATCTCTTTCTTCTATAGGAATTTGTTTGATTCCATCTGTTAAAGTAAAATCAAAAGTACTTGAAGGAAGAGCAACATAAAACCCGATATTATTATCTTTTGCTGCAAGAGCCTTTAAATAAGTACCTATTTTATTTGCCACATCTCCTGTAAAAGTTGACCGGTCTGTACCGACTATTACAAGATCAATTAGATTATGCTGCATAAGATGTCCACCGGCATTATCAGTAATTACAGTATGTTTTATGCCATATTTCCCCAGTTCCCATGCAGTAAGTCTTGCCCCCTGATTTAGAGGTCTTGTTTCATCAACCCACACATGTATATCAATGCCTTTATCAAAAGCTGCATACATGGGAGCTGTTGCTGTACCATACTCAATACAAGCAAGCCATCCTGCATTGCAATGCGTTAAAATATTGACTGTCTTTCCTTTTTTCTCCCTGCTTATTTTTTCGATTAAAGTAAGACCGTATTCACCTATTTTTTTACAATTTAAAGATTCTTCTTCAGCTATAAGTTCAGCTTCGTTTTTTGCAGTATTAATTTTTCCTGAAATATCAGATGGCTTTAACACCTTAGACATCACACGATCAACTGCCCATGCAAGATTTACTGCTGTCGGTCTTGCAGCTTTTATTTTTTCACAAAGAGAGACAAAAACATCATTAAAATTTTTTTCATCAGAAGAGTTTAAAGCAGCAAGATAGACTCCAAAAGCTCCTGTAACTCCTATAAGAGGTGCTCCTCTTACAAACATCTCTTTTATTGCCATTATAATATCATCTACATTTTTTAGATCTGTAACAATAAATTTATGGGGTAAAAGACGCTGATCTATAACATTAACAATTTTTTTATTTTCATTTAACCATATTGGTCTAATGTTTTTCCCATCAACTTTCATTATTTAATCCTTAATTATAAAAGTTTTATCAACTTGACAAGACTATTATTTTTTTTATAAATTATTACATATCTTATTTTAGCTTTATGCAATTTATTATAGATAATAATCTGCTTTTTTAATTTAATTAACAGTCTTTGTATTATCAAAGCAATCATTTCAATTCAAGAGGATAATTATGACAATACTTGGAATTATTGGCGGATCTGGTATGAATGATCCTGATATTCTTGAAAACCCCCAAAAAAAAGAAGTTGAAACATCCTATGGTAAACCATCTTCAGCTCTTGTTTTTGGTCAAATTAAAGGCAGAAATGTTATAGTTATTGCCAGGCATGGAGAAAAGCACGAGATAACTCCATCAAATGTAAATTACAGAGCAAATATTTCAGCATTAAAAAAGCATGGTGTTTCTTCAATAATTGCAACTACTGCTTGTGGAAGTTTAAGAGAAGAGATAAAAAAAGGGGATTTTGTTATTATAGATCAATTTATTGATTTTACGAAACAGAGAAAATCAACTTTTTTTGATTCTTTTGAAAATGGTATAGAACATACTTCTATGGCAAATCCTTTTGATACTGATCTACGAAAAATTTTATTTGATACAGCAAAAAAGCTTGGGATAGTTGTTCATAGAAAAGGTACTGTCATCACCATAGAAGGTCCCAGATTTTCAACAAAAGCAGAATCTGAAATGTTTCGACTTTTGGGTGGAGATGTAATAAATATGTCAATAGCAACTGAAGCAGTTCTGGCAAACGAAGCACAAATCCCCTATGCTGCTATTGCTATGTCAACAGATTATGACTGTTGGAAAGAAGATGAACCTGAAGTAAAGTGGGAAGATGTTATGACTATATTTAATAAAAATGTTAAACATGTAATAAATCTTATAAAAAATGTTGCAAAGGAATTATAATGGATATTAAAAAAAATATAAGAACTATTCCTGACTGGCCTATAAAAGGTGTTATGTTTCGCGATATAACAACTCTTTTGCAAAATCCTGATGCTCTAAAACATACCTGTGATCTTTTTTATAATCGCTACAAAGATATGGATATTGATAAAATTGTGGGAATAGATGCACGGGGATTTATTTTTGGAGCTATTCTTGCCTATCAATTAGGAGTTGGATTCATTCCTGTAAGAAAAAAAGGGAAATTACCTCCTGAAACTATTAGCTGTGAATATTCTCTGGAATATGGCTCAAACATAGTAGAAATAGAAAAAGATTCTATAAAAAAAGGAGAAAAAATTGTTATTATAGACGATCTTATTGCAACCGGAGGTACAATTGCCGCAGCCATAAAACTGGTTAAACAATTAGGGGGAGAAATTTTAGAATGCGGATTTGTTATTGAACTACCTGATCTAAAAGGCAGAAAACTTATAAAAGATTATAAAATATTTGCTCTATCTGAGTTTGAAGGAGAATAATTTTTAGATTAATCTATACCAAAAAAAACTTGACTATTGTTTTTTTTTGGTATAGTATTTAGCATATTTTTTTTTATACATATAATATTTTTCTCCTATCTTAAACATAGCAATTTACTATACACATCTCTCTAATCTATCTATTTTTCTTCTATCCTGACATAGCAATCTGTTATATAATTTTCATTTTGTAAAATTAAGTTTTTTATAAGGAACTCTGTTTTATATAAAATTAATATTTTGAATACAATACTCAGATCTTTAAGAGGATTATAGTTATTTTAAAATATTTAAAAGATATATTTTAAATATTTACAAACATTAAACCCTGATATTTAAGAAATCATAGTTAATCAGAATAAGTATAAAACATAGATTTAAATTATAATAAACATGAACGTAATAACTTCCCTGTTCCTAATGAACGCGGACAAAACAACTTCCGCAATTATACATCATAGATTCCAAGTCATCTTTGCCCGATCTAAAATCACAAAAACATCAAAAGAGCCAGCTATTCCTTCTGCTTTTGAGTTTTCAGATC
>DAOWNP010000330.1 GCA_030642545.1 Desulfobacteraceae bacterium
AATATAACAGGCAATACCAAATGGTTATAGATATAGATTTAGATAAAATCTGGATTATTCATGAACAGATGGATGAAAAAAAAATTGAATCTGCTATGAAAAATGCATTTACAATACCTGATGATTTAGACATAATTGCAATTGACTTTTTTGGAAACGATAAGATCACGACAGGACAAACACAAATTGTATTTTATAAAAAAGGATACAGCAACCACGCATCAATTATAATAAAAAACAGCAGCCAGGAAATAAAAAGCTTAATTATTGAACCTTTTTTATACTCTGTGAAAATTATAGACAATACTTTATAAAACAGGTTTTAAAAAATATTTCTTCTTATTTCTATGGATTTTACCGGATATTTTAACAAAATGAATTATAATACAATAAAAAAAACATGTGGTTTTACACTTCTTGAGGTTATGATATCTTTATCTATAATAGCCATAGCACTTACAGCTGTTTTTAAAATGCACTCACAATCATTGAGCATGACTTTTTCTACAGATTTTTACACAATAGCTCCCCTTCTTGCCAAAAAAAAAATGGTTGAAACAAAATTTATAATAGATGATGCACACAGAGATTTTTCAGGAATTTTTCCAGATTCATTTCCAGAATACAAATGGCATATTGAAGTAAAAGATACAGATTTCGAGTATCTTGGCAATGCAGGTGAAAATTTTAAACAGATTGATGTAACTATCACTCTTAAAAGTAATAACATGGTATATAATCTGAGACAATACTCTTTTTATTAAAAAATTATAATGCTCTTTAAATCTAAAAGAAAAAAAATCCAAATCAACAATAATCAAAAAAACGGTTTTACTTTAATTGAAGTACTGATCTCAATATCTATTTTTGCCATTATGGCAACAACTCTTTACAGTTCTTTTAATCTGATTAATTCAAAATCTGATTATATTACCTCCCGCACCAATATTATTAACATGGCAAAAAACTGCCTGTGGCAAATCACAGCAGACCTTTCATCTGTTCATGTTACATCTTTATATGAATACAGGCCTCCTGGAGACGGGGAAAGTCATGATCCGTATAAAATATTTTCAGAGATGGAAACAAACAACGATTCCAAATTCTACACACTTTTTTTTGCCTCAAAAAGATATATTAATATAAATCAAAAATCTGAAAATAAAATAGCAAATATTACATACTATGTAGATGATGACCCTGACGGTGGTTTCTTATTAAAACGTGGAGATAGAACGGATGTTAAAAATGAATTTGAAAAAAAAGAGACTGATCCTGTTTTATGTAAAAACATAAAATCTATAGAATTTACTTTTTTTGATAATAAAGGAGACACCTCAGATTTCTGGGATTCTGACTCTGATGAATTTGGATATTCAACTCCGTCTGCTATTGGAATAAAACTTGAATTAAAAAGCAGATTATCAACAGTATATAATTTTGAAACAGCAATTGATTTAAAATCCATACGAAATAAAAAAGAATAACTATTATATGTATAAAATAATTTCCAATAACAGAGGTATTGCCCTTATTCTTACAATATCTGTAATATCACTTCTAATTATAATAAGTCTCGCTTTAAATAAAAGTATGCGTTTTGCCTTAACATCAGCAGCATCTACAAAAGACAGAATAACTTTGTACCATATGGCATCATCCGGTATTTATGCTGGAATAGCAATTTTAGTAAAAGATAAATATGACTCTGAAATTGACGCTGTTACCGAAGATTGGGCAAACAAAAAAGCAGTTGCTGAAATAGTAGACATGATGGTGTTTGAAAATGGAAAGGTTACTGTAAATATAGTAGATGAGTTAGGGAAACTTCAAATAAACGCCCTTGTAAAATACCCGGAAGCAAAAAGATTTAATGAATCACAAAAAATCTTGTGGGACAGGTTTCTAAACAGACTTATAGAAAATGATGAATCTATTGACGCCATAACACCCACTGACATATTAAACTCTGTAAAAGACTGGTTAGATACCAATGATGATAATGCAACTACCGGTTTCAGTGGTGCTGAAACAGATTATTATGAAGAACTCGACCCTCCTTATCAATGTAAAAATGGTCCTTTTTCCTACAGGGAAGAGATATTTTTAGTGAAAAATATCTCTTCTGATCTTTTCAAAACAGTCGGTGGATTTGGAACTATTTTAGATTTTATTACAACATATGGCATGACAGATTCAGATGGAAACAAATTCATGTTCAAGGGCAATATAAACATCAACACAGCTCCTCTTCCTGTAATTGCAGCTCTTCTCCCCTTAGAAGATCAGGATCTTGCTAAAGATATTTATGAGTACAGAATTGAGAAATCAGATAATCTGTTTATTCATGATTTAAAAAATATAACATGGTATAAAGATGTACCCGGCTGCATTGACTTAAAAATCGACAAAAATCTTATCACACTTTCAAGTGATTTTTTTACAATTGAATCAACAGCTGTATTAGACAATATGAATCTTACCATAACCGCAGTTATAAAAAGAGAAAAAAACAGAGATACAAAAAAAACAGAAGCCAGAATTATCAGCTGGGAAACAGATTAAAACCAGTAGGGACAATCCCCCGTGCATTATTTTGCCGTAGGGGCAACCCCCCGTGGTTGCCCTTGATTGTTTTATATTGGGTTGTTTTATATTGGGTTGTTTTATTTTTGATTGTTTTATATTGGGTTGTTTTATTTTTGATTGTCCGGCATTTGGGCGTCCGGCATTTGGGCATCCGGCATTTGGGCGTCCGGCATTTGGGCATCCGGCATTTGGGCGTCCGGTATTTGGGCGTCCGGTATCTGGGCAGGCACAGGGGCCTGCCCCTACGGTGATTTGGATAATTCCGTGGATATGATTTGGCATGACAATAAATTCATGGATATC
>DAOWNP010000008.1 GCA_030642545.1 Desulfobacteraceae bacterium
TCCTTTTGTTTTTTTACTGTAACATCATCTATTGAGATTCTCACAGCCTTTTTTGGTTCTTCATATGGTACAGGATTTTTAAGCATGTCTTCAACATCAAAATCCTCATTCAAACTTTCTGCTGCCTTGACAATTTTTTCCCGGGGAATAGTAACTATTTTGTTGTCAGTATATTCACCTTTTTCTACCTTATACATACCCTCTTCGGTAAACCCGCAAAGTGGTAGAATCTGTGCTGTTTTTTCAGCAATTTTATGGATTATTGCATATCCTTCTTTTTTTGTATTGTCTTTTAATGTTCAAGGTGGTGTTCCTCCCTCTTCTTGATGTCGAATCCTATTCAGCATGTTAGTCGTTTAGCGGTATGTCATTATTGTATTACCACATATAAAGGCTATTTCTTTGAAACCTTTAGTTTTGTGGTATTCGTTGTGCTTTATGCAGGGAAATAGATCACCAGCAGTATTATATTTTATATTGTTTACGATTTGATATGTAGTGAATGAGAACCTGCCAACTTCACCGTCAACCTTATAGAGACTATTATTTTCTATGATTTCGCATTCTAAGGCATTTACGTAGGCTTTTTTTTTGAGGTTTCAGTAAAGTGTACTAACATCGCATCCCGAATAGCTGGATAATTTAACTAAAGCAAGTTTTTTTCAACCTGATCAATACAGGTACTTGCCTTATCGTTTATAACTACACTAAAATTGCCATCTGCGTTTTTCTGTGGATTATCTTGAACTACTTCATCTGTCTCTACAATACGAATTGATACTTCAATTTTTATATTTGCCATGATGATAGTTTACCTTTTATATTAGTTGGTTATAAAATACTATCATACGATAACAAAATATAATTCATTTGTCTCGTGTTATTTACCCAAAATTAAAGCATTTATGCCGGTTTTTTGTTTGCTGAGGATAATTATCTTAATTCATTTTATATTTCTGTCCGCACAGGTCGAAAAAATTTAACATCGGGAATAGATTAAGCATTTGGATAAAACGACGATACTTTTTTGTGAAATCAAACAAAGTTCATTATATATATCAGAACTACTTTGTATCATTTTTATAATTTATAGTATTAAATGAGAAAAAAAGCTATGACTTTTTTCAGGGTTTGACCCCAATTACTTTTTCTTTAATTGTATAACAGAGCAATACAGAAAGAAAGGAAGTTATTGTGATAAAAAGCCAGGCCAGTTGATAATTAATTTTTGCTATAGCTCCAAATATAATCGGACCAAGAACCATCCCTATCCAGGCAATTGTAATGGCCAGGCCTGCAACACGTCCAGCAAGCTCAATGCCGCAAAGCTCAACAATAAGGACACCGGCAACCCCTTGAAAACCCAAATAAGAAAATCCTAAAAATACTACTATGGGAATAAAAAATAAAACCGGTAAATTTTGCCCCGACAAAAAAATCGTAAATGTACTTACCATGGCCAGCCCGCATATAATTTTCATCACCGGAAGCCTCTTGCCAGCAAACAATCTATCACTTACAATTCCCCATAAAATTCTTGCAAAACCTCCGCATATCATTGCTATTGCGAAAAAAGAGCCTGCCAAAGCCGGCGTTAAACCCAAATCCTCTTTTAAATATAAAATAAAAAAAGTTACTATACTGCTTTGCCCAATACAAAGCATCGTCATTATAAGGCATGTGAGAAGTAAATTTCGATTTTTCACAAGATCAAGCAATGTTATTTTTTCTGAAGTATTTTTTGCATGTGTGATTTTATTTTTGCCGTCAGGGGTCTCTTTATAAAACAGATAGACTAAAATTCCTGTCAAAAAAGAACAGATGCCGGCTGCAAATACAGCAAAATTCCAGGTTCTTACTCCTGCAAGATAAATTAAAAGTATACTTGCAATTGCCCCTCCTGCTGTAACACCCATTTGACGTATCCCAAAGGCCGTTGCCCTGTTTTTTGCATCAAACCATATTGTAAGGCCTTTTGAGGCAATGGGATTAATCATACCGTAACTGGCACCCATAAATACAACCAGAATCAGCAGATAAATATAATTACTCACAAAACTTGCCGTAATCATGGCCGTTCCCATCAACATCATACACACAAGAAGATTTACCTTAACACTCCAGCGATCTACAGATATGCCTGCCGGTATGCTGCAAATAACAGAAAACAGATATAAAGTAGATGTTATGGAACCAAATTTCATATTATCCAAAGAAAATGCTTCCTTCATAAACGGGGCCAGAGCTCCCCAGGCATATGCGCTAAGAGCAAGCACAACCTGGGCAGCAAAGAGTATCCCGAGTATGACCCATGCATATTGATTTTGATTATTATCTTCAG
This sequence comes from Desulfobacteraceae bacterium, assembly GCA_030642545.1. Lineage (GTDB taxonomy): Bacteria > Desulfobacterota > Desulfobacteria > Desulfobacterales > DAOWNP01 > DAOWNP01. The sequence goes on from DAOWNP010000008.1 coordinate 2,342, forward strand.
TCATATTATTCCTTTTTATAAATTTAATAGCCAGTTGGGGTTAAACCTTAATCCTATACACCTGCTTAGGAACGTGGATAGCTTTGTGGAAACAATTTGGTCATCGTTCGTAGATGACATGCTGTCTGATGAAATAATCCATCTTTATTAAATATATCAGTAAGCTCAGGTTCTTTTTTTTCACAAATAGCCATAACTTCTGAACATCTCGTATGAAAACGACATCCAGAAGGAGGAGATGCAGGATTCGGGACATCTCCCTCTAATACAATAGTTTTATCTGCACAAATATTTGGATCAGGTACAGGTATAGAAGAAATAAGTGCTTTTGTATATGGATGAAGAGGGTTTTTATAAATAATATCAGCATGAGCAAATTCAACTATTTTACCAAGATACATTACAGCCACCATATCTGATACATGTTTTACAACAGCAAGATCATGAGCAATAAAAACATAAGCTATCTTCATCTCTTTTTGCAAATCCAAAAGCAGATTTAATATTTGAGACTGAATAGATACATCAAGGGCTGACACTGGTTCATCACAAATAATAAGTTTAGGATTTAAAGCCAGAGCCCTTGCTATTCCAATCCTTTGTCGCTGCCCGCCACTAAATTCATGGGGATAACAGGATAAAACTTTTTTTGAAAGTCCTACTCTGTTTAAAAGATCTGCTATTTTTGAATCTCTTTTTTTTCCTGACACTGTTTTGTGTATAATAAAAGGTTCTTCTATTATCTGCTTTATAGTATGCCTCGAATTCAAAGACTCAAAAGGGTCTTGAAATATCATTTGCATATTTTTTCTAATTGCTCTTAAATCTTTCTTAGACAGTTTATTGATATTTTTTTCTAAAAAAAATATTTCTCCGGAAGTAGGTTTATAAAGTTTAATTAAAGTTCTTGCTAAAGTTGTTTTCCCACAACCTGATTCCCCTACAATCCCCAATGTTTTTCCAGCTTCCAAACAAAAAGAAACTCCGTCTACAGCATAAACTGCACCTTTTTGTCTGGAAAAAATTCCTCCATAAACAGGAAAATGTTTTTTTAGATTTTTTACACGAAGAATATAAGAAGATGTACTATTTCCCATTAATCAGATCTTTTTTTGTTTGTATATAAAACTAATAGTGTTTTATCAAAAGTTCCTCATCTAAAAAAACACATAAGTTATATGCGTCAATGTGTTTTTTAGATGAAGGACTATATTGTTTCGCTGTGCGGGATTCTATATTACCCTTTCAATCGGCCAGCTAAAAACCTTCATTCCTTTAGAGTCCATCTTTTTATAGAGATTTTGTAATGCTTCTGTAAAAACCGTTTCAATTAAAGACGGAACAGAAGCCATAACAGCACAATTATATCCAGGCCAAATAGAGTCATCCATTTTAGGGTCAGATCTCTCTCCTTTACCAAGCACTTTACTCCATCTCGTAAAACCTGTATTACAACATCCTGATAAAATTTCTACAACCTCTTCATCAAAAGAAGCATCATAGATCAAAAAAAATATTTTCATGGTTTTATTCTTTCCTTATGATTTGGATTTTGATATTTTCCTGTTTTCAAAAAGATAATATATTGTAGGAATAAGAATCAGAGTTACGACTGTTGAAACAGAGAGCCCTCCAAGCATAGTAATACCTAATGGGTTCCATGCTTCTGCTCCAACTTTATCTGAAACAGCCATAGGAAGCATTCCAAAAAAGGTTGTAAATGTTGTCATTAAAACCGGTCTAAGACGACTTTTACCTGCTTCTATAACTGCTTCAAAAAGTGGTCTTCCCCGTTTTTGTAAAAGATGGATATAATCTACTAAAACTATTGCATTATTTACCACTATACCCATGAGCATAATAATACCCATAAAAACCATAATTCCTATACTTGTGTTGGTAAAATATAAAATATAAAAAACACCTGTAAAGGCAAAAGGAACTGAAAACATAACAATAAAAGGATCCCGAAGATTTTCAAATAAAGAAGCCATTACCATATAGACAAGAATAATACCCATAATAAGAAGTGTTAACAGGTCAGTAAAAGCCTTTTTCTGCTCATCTACGTCACCTCCAAAAGCTACTGTAATTCCCGGGGGTGTTCCTATTTCTTTTAATATTTTTTTAACATCTGAGGCAACATCTCCGAGCGATCTTTTATGTAAGCCTCCTTCAATTTTTACAATCCTTTGCCTGTTTTTTCTTTCAATTTCGATAGGTCCTTTCCCTTCAACAATATGGGATACAGTTCCAAGCCTAATCATTCTTCCATCAGGTGTAAAAACAGGTACAGTGGCAAGATTTGATAATTTATTTTTATCTTTTGTGCTTAATCTGGTAAAAATATCGAAGTTTTCTCCACCATCCCTGTATTTTGTAGCTTCTATCCCATAAAAATAATTTCTTAAGGTGCCGGCTATTATAGCTACATTAAGTCCTAAATCAGCTGCTTTTTTCCTGTCTATTTCAACCCACAATTCAGGTCTTAAATCTTTTTGAGTTAAATCTACATCAACAAGCCCTTCAATCGTTTTCATTTTTTCCATTAATTTACGGGCATATTCAATATTTTCATCAATATTATACCCCTGGATTTCAAGAGATATAGGTTTTCCTCCTCCGAGTAAAGCACCGGTAATTGCACTGCGTGCTCTAACTTTCATGTTTGTTATTCCTGGTATTTTAGCAACTTTACCTCTTAAAACAGCTGCAATTTCCTTAGCTGATCTTGTGCGTTTATCTCTATTTACCAATTTCAAACTTACGCTTCCTACATTCGATCCTCTTTCAAAACCCAGTGCTGCTCCAAAACCCTGTTTTGATTCGCCGTCAATTGCATACGAGGCTCTCAGTTCTTCAGGTTTTACAACTTCATTTATTGAATCCAATATAGAATTTACAACCCTGTTTGTTTCCTCAAGACGAGTTCCTTCAGCAAGACGAAAAGATACAGCAAGATCACCAGTATCTACTACAGGAAACAAGCTTGTAGAGATAAATGGAATTAATGAAATACTGCTTAAAAAAATTATAATTGAAATAAAGATGACATTAAATTTATGATTAAGAGCCCATTTCAAGATCTGTTGATATCTGTTTTCGAGCAGTTCAAAGCTGGTTTCAGTATAAGCATATAATTTACCAAGAGTAGTTTTTCGATTTCTTAACTCTTTTGGAGTTGCTGTAACCCACTTAGAAATCAACATAGGAGTTAGCATTAGAGCTGTTAACAAAGAAGATACAAGAGTTACAACAATAACAAAACCAAGTTGCTTGAACATGATTCCGGCAAGCCCGGTTACAAACATCAAAGGTAAAAAAACAACTATAGTTGTTGCTGTAGATGCCGTAATAGCAAGCCCCATCTCATTAGCACCAAATATTGCCGAAGCTGTTATCCTCCCACCTCTTTCTATATGTCTTGTAATATTTTCAAGAACCACAATACCATTATCAACAACCATGCCAGATGCTATGGCAAGAGCCATAAGAGAAATAAGATTTATTGTAAAATCAAGCATATAAAGAAAAATAAAAGCAATAATTAATGAAGTAGGTATCATTATTACAATTATAAAAATAGTTCTAATTCTTCTTAAAAAAATGGCGGTAACTAAAATAACAAATAAAATCCCTGTAAACATAGTAGCCTTAAGATTGTTTACTGAATCTAAAATATTTTCAGAATTATCCATTATTATTTTAATACGAATATCAGCAGGGAGTTCTTTTTGTATTTTTTTAAGTTTTTTCTTAACTTTCTCTAATACTTCAATTGTGTTTTTGCCTGTCTGCTTTTGAAGAATCATTACGAGTGCCGGTTTTCCGTCACCCCATCCATTAAGCATCTGGGTTTCAAAATCATCTTCTACTGATGCTACATCTTTTAAATAAACAGGTCGTTTTTTAAAATACCCTATGGTTGTATTTTTTATTTCATCTATAGATTTAAATCTTGCCGGAATCCGGACAAAATAATCTTTTTGTCCGGATTTAATATTTCCAGCAGGAACATTAATATTTTCAAAAGCAAGAATTTTATTTATATTGGGAAGAGAAAGATTAAAACCTTCAACCCTGTCTTTATCAAAATACACATTTATTCTACGACGTATTCCTCCGTATATCATAACTGTTCCAACACCTGGAATTCTTTTTAATGCATCGCTTATTTTTTTTTCTCCCAAATGATATAATACAGGCCAGCTTTTATTACAGGTAACAGAAAAAAACATAATTGGTGCTGTAGAACTGCTGAATTTAAAAAGTACAGGTGGTTCTGCATCTTTTGGCAGATCTTTTTTAGCAAATTCCAACCTGTCTCTTATATCGTTTGTTGCAACATCAAGCTCACTGCCCCAGTCAAATTTACACGATACAATAGAAAGATTATCAAGTGATTTTGAGGTTAAAGTATCAAGATTATTTACGCTGTTTACCTGGTCTTCTATCGTTTCTGTAACTTCTGATTCAACATCAGAAGCACTTGCTCCCGGCCACATTGTTAATATGGAAATTACAGGTGGAGATATCTCAGGAAACATATCAACATTTATCATTCTTGTTGAATAAAGGCCTATCATTCCCAGTGCCAGAAACAACATAAGTGTTGTTACAGGTTGTTTTACAGAAAAAGATGGTAAGCTCATCTATATTTCCTCCCCATTAGATGCAGAAATTTTTTGAGCATTTTGAATCTCAACCACAGCTCCTTCATAGAGTCTGTTATGACCACTTATTACCACTGATAAACCAGAAGACAATCCATCTATAACCTCTACATAGTTATCCTGGGAAATACCTATTTTAATATTATTTTGTATTGCTTTATTGTTTTTTATTGTAAAAACATAGTAATTGCCTGTGGCTGGCAGCCTTAAAATTGCATCTCTATGAATAACAGTTGCCTGGTTTTCGCCAAGTAGTAAATCAACTTTTGCAAACATACCAGGTTTTAAAACCCTGTTGTCGTTTTTTAAATAAATTTCAAATTCGCCTGTTCTTGTTGCAGGATCAATAGAAGGATTAATAATAGAAATATTTCCGTTAAACGATTTATTGGGAAAGGAATCAACTCTTATGGTAGCAGTCATTCCCATTTTTATATGTTTAAACTCTTTTTCAGTAACAGTAGCTATAATTTTTAATTTTTTTTCTTCTGATATTCTTATTATAGGTTGAGCCGGGTTTGACATGGAACCTTCGTCAATATATTTTGCTGAAACATATCCGCTTATGGGTGCTGATATTGTATGATTTTTTAAATGAATTTTAAGTTGTTTTACTGTTGCTTTGTATCTTTTTATATTAGCTTTGGCAAGAGTCATGTTTTCACTTGCAGCATCATGTTCAGCTTCAAGATGATCAAGCTTTTGTCTTGCTATAGCATTTTCTTTATAAAGAATATTTAACCTGACAAAATCTTTTTCAAGAACTTTTTTTTTTGTATATGCCTGTTTAAGACCAACTGCAGCAGATTCTACTCCAGCTTCAGCCTCTTCTATTTTTGCAATAACTGTTTCATTTTCAAGACTTGCTATAAGATCTCCTTTTTTTAAATAATCACCCTTATCAACATAAATTTGTTTTATTATTTCTCCAGGAACCTTTGAAAAAACATTTACCTGTTTCCATGCACAAATATTTCCTGTTAAATGCAAAATCCATTTAAGATTTTTTACCTTGGATTTTTCTACATAAACCATTATTTTTTCATTGGTTTTAACAGATTTTATCTTTTGAGTTTTAAATTTATATATATTGAAAACTGCAAAACTTCCAAAGGCAATTATTACCATTAAAACTATTAATTTCCCTTTGTTTTTTTGTTTTTTTGTTTCCATACTTATCTCCTCAAACGTTGTTTTTAGTTTATAATAGCTGCTTTTATATATTTCTGAAACGTATACTTTTTACCTTGAACCTATTGCATTGTTGAGTTTTGCAAAAAAGATCATATATCCGTATAGTGCTCTGTAATAATTTGTTTCAGCTCTTGTTAAAAAAGTTCTTGCATCTAATACTTCAGTTGATGTAGCCACTTGTTGTTTATATTGGACATTTGTTATTCTCCAGTTTTCTTTTGCCTGGGACAGAGATCCTTTTGCTGTTTTTATGTTTTTTTTGGCTACATTAAGATTTAAATATGCATTTCTTGTATCAAGCTTAATCTTATTTTTTATATCTCTTAACTGTTCTATGATTTTTTGTTTTTCATGTTTGATTTTTGAAACCGAAGCTTTTGTTTTACCCCATTCAAAAAAAGTCCATTTAGCATTTACAGACAAAATAGCATTAAACCTGTTTGCATGTTCATTATTGTCTGTAGTCGGTGAATCCCCTTGTTCTCTATATTGAAGCATTAAACCTACCTGAGGATAATATTGACTTTTAGCCATTTTTATTCCGCAGCCCAACTGTTTAATAAGAACATCTATTTCTTTTAGTTCAGGCCTGTTGGTCATTGCCTGTTTTATAAGCATGTCAAAATCCATGCTAACCGAAGGGATTTTATCAATATCATAAACATCTGTATTACTGTCAAATTCTTTATCTATAACAATATTTAATGCACTTGTAGCAATTTTAACAGAAGCTGCTATCTTTTCTCTTTTTTGTATGGCATTGGCAAGAGCTACTTCTGCACGAAGCAGATCATTATAAGGCATTATTCCCTGATTATAAAACTTCTTAGCATTGTTTTTATGTGATGTTAAATTTTTTACAGTCTCATTTGCTACAGACATAAAACTTTGTGCTAAAAGAACTTTAAAATAAGCAATCTTGGCTTCTTCTATAATATCAATTATTACTTTTTCTTTTTCGATCTCTTCTAATTTTATATCTAATTCTGCCTTTTTATGCTTATTAGTAAGTGCAAATCCTGTAAAAAGAGGTTGAAGAACTGTAATATTCCAATTATACAATTCCTTGTGATCTGCAACTATTTCATCACCTGGTCCACCAAATCCTTTAATAACAGGGGCATCTTTTAATCCCCGATATCCATACTCAGCAGAAAACTTAGGCAAAAAATCAGTAAAAGAGCTTGTTTCTGCTTCTTGAGATGCTTTTAAACTTTCTATGGATGCTTTAATAAGTGCATTGTTTGAAGTAGCCATGTCTATAACTTGTGTTAAAGAATATTTAAAAGAACTGTTTGTTAATGAATTTTTTGATACATCATCTTTTTCTTCAAGAGCAAAACAGTGAACAGAACCAAAAATAACTATAATAACAACAAAAAAAAGAAAAAAATTACGCATTTCCCATTGCTCCTTTTTGATATATTTGAAAAAAGAATATATTTAAAATAATATCTGCTTCTATTTTGTGGATATCATGATTATCTAAGTTTTCACAAAGCAATGTATTGCACATACCGTCTAAAGCCACAGCAAGCAGATATGGGTCTGTTTCTATAAATACTTTTTTGTTTATTCCTTTTAAAAAAATTGTTTTTACTAACTCTAAAATAATTTTTCTATGTTTTTTTATTTTATCTGTAACTTTTTTATTAATATTATATCTGCTATCCATTGTTTCTGAAAAATATAGTTTTACATAATCCATATTCTCATAAAAAAGCCGTATTTTTTCATTAACCCACCTTTTTATTTTTTGAATTTCATCACCTGGTTTTTCCAAAGCTGTTTTTAATCTTTCATGAAAATAAGCAAGTCTTTCTATTAATAAGATACTGTAAATAGACTCTTTATTAGGGAAAAAGTTGTATATTGTTCCTACAGAAAACTCAGATTTATCTGCAATTTCATTCATACTTACATTATAATAGCCTTTTTGAGAAAATAAGGTAAGAGCAACATCTAAAATTTCATTCCTGCGCTGCAGATATTCTCTTTCTTTTCTGGAGTTCTTTTTTTTCATAAGTTTAAATGTGTTTGTAAAAAATATAAAAAGATTATAAAATTTGAATATTAATTCATTATTTATTACTTATTATTACCTGATATAGAAACAATGTTTTTTTGTCAATAACAAAAAATGTAAAATAAACATAATTTATTTTATTTTTTGGAAAGGGATTGGAATTAATTTTTGATTAGAGGATAAAAAATATAAAAAAACTCTTAACTTTTTAATGCATCGACAGGTTGCCTGCGGAATGAAAATTTCTTCCTCGTTCAAGGCAAAAAATCAATTTAACCACAGGCATACTTAGTTGTATTCCGAGGATTAAATTTATTTTTTAACGCAGAAATTGGATAAATTAGCGTTTTGTAACATCCTGTCGAGACACATAATTAACATGCTCTATATGCTATCCTTCTTCTTCTATGTTTTGGATTATATTTGAGTAGTTTTTTGCTAAACCATTACCTTTTGTAACTGCTTTTATTAATGAGCTTAAATGTATGCTGTTACATTATTTGCATTTTATCAATTCTATATAATATTTGCATTACTATTTTAATCATGATATAGTTATTTGTTTATTTATTGATAAATACTATAAATTATTAAAAAGATTGAGAAAAAACATGAGTTTTGAAAATTTGGATTTAATTGATGAGTTATTACAGGCAGTTAAAGATCTTGGGTTTGTTGAGCCTACACCTATTCAAACAGATGCAATTCCTGAAATTATTGGAGGGGACAGTGATCTTGTAGGGCTTGCCCAGACAGGGACAGGTAAAACAGCAGCTTTTGGTTTACCTATGATCCAGTTAATTGATTTTGATCTGACATATATCCAGGGGTTGGTGATTTGTCCCACAAGAGAACTCTGCATGCAGATTTCAGAGGATCTTAAAAAATTATGTAAATATATAAAATCTGCAAAGGTTGTTGCAGTTTATGGTGGTGCCAGTATTGAAAAACAGAGAAGCCAGATTAAAAAAGGTGCTCAGATTATTGTGGCAACACCAGGGAGACTGCTTGATCTTATTAATAGAAAGGTAGCAAAACTTTTCAAAGTTTCATATGTTGTCCTTGATGAAGCAGATGAAATGCTTAACATGGGATTTCAGGAAGATATAGATGCCATTCTTGAAAAGACACCATCTCAAAAACGAACCTGGCTGTTTTCTGCAACAATGCCGCGTGAGGTTGCAAGAATCTCAAAAAAATATATGACAAATCCGGTTGAGATAACTGTAGGCAAGAAAAATAGTGGTGCGGAAAATATTTTGCATGTTAATTATATTGTTAATGAAAAAGACAGGTATCAGGCCTTAAAACGGATTATTGATTATTATCCTGATATTTATGGCCTTGTATTTTGCCGTACACGAAAAGAGACACAGGAGGTTGCAGAAAAACTGATTAAAGAGAGTTATAATGCTGAATCTCTTCATGGTGATCTTTCTCAGGCGTTGCGAGATAAAGTTATGCGCAGGTTTAAGAGTAAGTCTATTCAGATTCTTATTGCAACAGATGTTGCTGCAAGAGGAATAGATGTGCAGGATATTACCCATGTTGTTAACTATAAGCTTCCGGATGAAGCTGAAAATTATACTCACAGGAGCGGCAGGACAGCAAGAGCAGGTAAATCAGGGGTGTCTATAGCTATTATCAATTCACGGGAAAAAAGAAAGCTTCAGTTTATAGAAAAAAAAGCAGGTGTAAAATTTAACTATGAAAAAGTTCCAGAAGGATATGCAATTTGTGAGAAGCAGCTTTACGCTATGATTAACAAAATGGTAGAAGTTGAAGTGAAGCAGGAGGAAATAGGACGGTTTTTACCACCGGTCTATAATACATTAAATGATCTTACAAAAGAGGAGCTTATTCAAAAATTTGTTTCACTTGAATTTAATCGTTTTCTCAATTATTATAAAGGATCCAGAGATATAAATGTTTCTTTAAAGAAGAGAGAAGATACTAATAGTTTTGTAAAAAAAGATCGTCAGCAAAAAAATTTAGAACCTGGTAAATCAAAACGGTTTTTCTTAAATACAGGTTCTATGGACAACCTTAAAAAAGGTACTGTAATTAGAACTATATGCAGTAGAGCTGGAATCAGTTCTGAAAAGATTGGTTCAATAGAAATTATGCGGGAGTTCTCTTTTTTTGAAGTTGAAACAGGTGTTGCAGCTAAAGTGTTAAAATCAATGAAAGGTGCTAAGCTTGATGGCCGGGATGTCAGGGTGCAATATGCTGAAGCAAAAAAATCTCAAGGCAGACGATTTAAAAAAACAAGAAAAGTAAAGAGAGACTAAAATACGACACGACAGGCTGTCTGCAGAATGAAAATTTCTTACTCGTTTAACGCAGAAATTTGGATAGATTAGCGTTTTGCATGTGCCTGTCGAATTCGGAAAACGTATTAGTTATTCAGCTCCTATTCCCATAATCAAACACGGGCAATCTTCTTCTTTGTCTTTACTGATAAGATGCCACAGGTGTCCAAGAGCACGTGCCGGCAAAAATACGACTGGTATGAATATTTCTCCATACAGTATTGCAGCTTCTTTAAATGGTAATTTTCGTACTTTAGGGTCGGCAATTGAACCATTGATTGTCACAGCCGAGGTCATAGTATCCCCTCCCAATCTTTTTTTGTCATCGGGCTGGAGAATCATATTCATGGTTTCTGTATGGAGGTTGATATCTGCATTACCCTTGATAGATATATCAGGGGTATCAATGTAGATTATTTTACTTTTACCAATACCATCTTCAAAAATAAAACGCAGTGCCATACAATTTAAATCCGTGTATTCCGCCTTTGAACGGATTGTTTGCAAGAGACTTACAGCGTCTGCTCCCATGATCTCAATAGTCTTTTTAATCTTTCCTTTTTCAATTGCCAGTCCAATTTCTCCCCCAAGAGCTGTAACAATTTCTCGAAAAGAATTGCCGGCACTTTGCAGGTCAACAACGAGATTGAGCTGACCTTGAAGAAAAGGGGTTTTAGAAATATGGGGAAGCAGTGCACCAATATTAACATCCTCTGCAGTCAATTTCAAAGCCATTTGAGGTTTTGAGCTAACCGCATCAAGGGTGAAGTCAATGGATGCGAAGCCGTTTTTGTAGATGATTTTTACAAAAACAACCCAAAGCTTCCCATCCTTTAATGATATATCAAGGTCGAGTTTATTCAAAACAAAGTCTTTTCCTTTCAATTTGTCAATATCGACGAATGCAGATAAATCTATGGCTTTCAGTGCATGAAATGAGAAGGGCGTGTCACTAAACAAACGCCTGTCAGGTTTTGGTTCGGGTTTGCTTTTGGAAGGCAAGTTCTCTGCTCGTTTTGTATAGAAACCCAAATCTGTTAGATGCACAACAGGCGCAACGATTTTTATCATAACGCTGGGTCGTTGTTTGGTGCGTGTATGTGTATGGTTAACAGTTGTGTTAAACTGTGAGCTCCCAAAGCGGATGGTGCCTTCAAAGGAGCTCTTTGTCATGTTACCTTTGATTTTACCTTCTATCATTGGAGCACCAAAACGCGGGAGTTTGATACCCATGAAAGATTGAAAGCTCAAGGTATCGCTTGTTTTTGGAGCTGAAGCTTTGACTTCAGCATCAATTCCATAGAGGTAGGCAGAGCCATCTTTTATGGCCATGTCTACCGAGCCTGTGCCTTCTATCCAAAGGCTTTTTTGGGAGCCTATTGAGACTTGGATATCTTTAAAACGATATATGCCCTTTTGTTCGACGATGTGCAAAGTTGTTTTCAAAGGGCCAAGGTTGGGTAAACTGATAGCTGATAGAGGTGTCAAGTCTGAGATCTCGTCTGCATCAATGGACACTAACATGTCAATATCGGAAGGAAACTTACTACCTGACAGGGGGATACTGCCTATACGTCCTTGCCATTTCGTGCGCACCTGTCCGGATTCACCAGTAGTTATGGAAATATCTTCAATGGACAAAGCTTTACCGGAAAAGCGTACCCGTGCCTTGGCTGACACGGCGCCTGTTTCGGGCAGGGAATCAACCGCCGGGAATAGGTGCCATGTGGTAGTAGGGGATAACAGATGACAGTGTATGTCTAATTCTTTGAAGGCGGGCATTTTGCCAATGGCTCGGCTAAAACTCATGATCCCTTCAGCCTTTATGGTTACCCCCTGTTTATTGGAAACGTTCAGCTTCAGAGCATCAATGACATAGACATCGTTTTCGTCACGTATGTGTCCTTCCCCTTTGAGATTGTGTATTTCAGGTATTTCCTCAGACAGCAACATTTTAAGAATATTTTTGCTGGTACACGATCCGGACACTTGCAAGGAAGTACCCTTTCCTGTTAACATGTTTTCTACGGAGCCTTTTACTGTTAGATTAAAATCTGAAGCATTGGAAACACTTAATTGTATGTCTGCCAGGCCTGGGGAAGATACATCTCCAACGATCTTTGCATCCAGGCTCAGTTGATCAAAGTTCGGAAAATCGGCATTGAAGATATGTAGCAGATTTGTAACTTCACCTGTTTTAGCAATCACATGCACATTTAAGCCCTTATTATGTGCAAGATCATCTATAATCCCGGACATGGTGAGGTGAACTCCTGCCATGTCCAATCTGAGATCAAGCGGATACGGTTTGTCATTTTTTAGTATGTCAGTTAGAGATCCTAACCGGCCATCAATTACAAATTCCTTAGCGTTCAAGGTTCCTTTACCTTTTATATGCAAATGTCCCTTATCCTCGACATTGTCTAAGCTGAATTTTCCCAACAGTAAACAAACAGCTTCTCTTTTGTTATCATCGGATATAGTTAATTGCACATTGTTCAGGGCAATATTTTCAAAAATCGGGAGGATAATGTTAAAAGGCTTCTCTGCATGGTTAATGATTAAAACTGTCGCATCATGGATCAGCAGATGTCTTATCAGGACAGTTCCAGACATTAACGGCAGGAGTGCAAACTTTACTTCAAGTTGATCTATCTTTGCAGTGTCAGGGCTGGAGATATCATTAATTCGTATCTTTGATGCTGTAATGGATGGTTCTGATGACAGCTTCACTGAAAAGGGGCCTTCCACTGTAATTTCCAACCCTGCAAAGTATTTAGCTGCTCGAATCACGATCCATCGGTAGTGGTTATCATTAAGAGTAGCGATGAGAATGGTTAGTGCTGCCATACACAAAACCATTGTGGTAATCAGGACTATTAAAATTGTTTTTATCTTGAGCATATGGTTATCTTAAAAGTTTATGGGTATTAATGAGGGAAATGTAAGTTTTCATATAAAATTACCAGTGATACTGGAGGTAGATGCTATTGTAATTGCTGCCTCCCGAGATCCGGCCAAAAGCGGAGGAGGTCGAAAAGATTCCTGACCGGTGATGAATACTGTACCCTAACCACAATTCTTCCATCCATTTGACCCGAAAAAGGTGTCCCAGACTCAAGTCGAGAGAAAAATCAAGGAAATTTAAAAGTTGGCTCGGTCTGTATTCCTTAGTTTCTAAGTCCTGTCTTTCTAAGTAAGGGATTTTACGGGCATAAGATATACCTTCTGCGAACCCAATGCGCCAGTGGGTTGGCCATTTAACTGTGTAGAAAAACTTTACGGCGAGAACGTATTCGGCTGAGCTGTCTTGTACCTCTGATGAATGATGAATGACCAGCCCAGGAGTCAAATAGGTGGCAATGGGAATGGTGAACAGCTCATCTGCAAGGGGAACACCAAAAAAAATGGAGGTTAGTTGGTTATTATAAGGATCGCTTTTTGTATCTCCGGTCATGATCTCCCCCAGATTTGATGTAGTGCCCCAGCCGTGTGCTAATCGCACATATGGTTTGGCATCTAATGTATCTATGTGCCTTTTCTTATCGTTAAAAAAGCCGAATCCCAGAAAAGCTTTTCTCTGGGTGGATCTTTTGACAAAAGAGACGTCCCGTGTATCGGAATCAAGTATTCTTAAACTGACCTCTCCCAGTAGATACAGATTACGGTAAACATGATAGCGTATGTCGGTGGATAACAATATATCCATGGCGCTGCCCGGGTCTTCTCTTTCCAGACCGTAATAACGATTGTTGAAATCAGCACTTTTCCAACGAAATCTCACATATGGCCTGAAACTCCAGTCCCCCCGTTCGAATTCAAAACTGGGGGTCAGGTTTGCATGTATACGGCCGCTTTGATCACTTAATACTTCGAAATCCGTATGGAACCAGTCTGAAAACTGATAGGTAAATTGTCCTCCCAGATCCAATCCGTCTTCCCGGATATCGTTTTGAAACTCTTTGGGAATGTCAAAGAACCTGTATCTGGAAAAAGGACTCAGTTGCCAGTTTTCCCCCTGGAAAAGCCTGTATCCTGCCTCAAGGCCATTGATAAACAAACGACCGTTGTCATAGAAAAACAAAGGGATAACATCGTTTACAACATCTTTGTCTGTATTAAACGGAATTCTCGCTGACCGTATCCCCATGGAGATGCCCCACTTTGCGGGTGCCATGGTTTTCTTTCTTTCAGCGAGTTGCTCCTCGCCATAAGCATTGTGGGTGACTAAGATAAGCAATACCATCAATGCTCTGCAAAGGTGTTTGTTCATTTTTTCTTCCTATTTACTTAAGTTTTCGGATATTTTTTATTGACAAATCTACAAGTGTATATTTTGTCAAGCCGCTTTTAGTTCTATCAATTCATAATGTTTTTTTCGTTTTCTTTTAATTGACTCCTTTTCTACTTTCAACCATTTATGAATAAAATCTTCTTCATTTTGAACTTTGTCTACAAAGGCTATCAAATTATCATATTATGCTTAACAAACTATTAAAGGAACCGTTAGTAGCTCCCTCCATATCTGAAAGTTGCTTTGCATTTCTAAAAAATTCTTCAATTATCCATCTATGTTTTTAATAAATATCAATGACTTATATTGCTGAAATTTCAGGTACTTATATACCTGTTATCGTAACACAGAAGACAAACAAAATCAGTAGTATCCGGTTTTTTAGAATTTTGCATGAGGAAAGTTTATTTCCTGCAATTTCCTAACCGGACACGACTGAAACAGAATGGCAAAAAAAAACGGATATATTATTTTTTGGCAAGCTCCCTTATTTCTGTGCTATCTTTTGTTTGTTTTTCCTGTACTCTTCAAGCAGCCCTATAACTTCATCCAAGATCTCTCTTGAATAGGAAATACCAGCAAGTTCATCCCATACCGGTCTTGTTGCCTTTTTAAAACGGTCAAGCTCTTCAGGTGTTACCTTAACCTCTTTTATACCATATTTTATCATGGCCTTATATGATTTATCATTACATTTTTTAAATACTTCCTGCAAGTTTTTTTCATGTTCAAATAATGATGCTTCCATAGGTATGCGAGAATCTTCAGGTATTTTATTCCATGCATCTAAACTAACTACCACCATTCCAGGGACATAACGCAAAGGAAGAGGATTTACATATTTTGTATCAGGATAAAGTTGTGCTCCTACCCACCACAATGATGGAGATATAGCCATGTTAGCTATTCCTGTTTTTATTGATGAAACAACCTCAGGTACATTCACAGGAATAGGAGATACTCCAAGAGATTTAAGCATTTTATTCTCAAGGGGTCCAAACCATGTCAAAATTTTTGCCGCCTTGATATCTTCTATGCTTTCTATATTTTGTTTGGTAGAATAGATCTGATCAAAATCAACATCTAAAATTAAAAGAATTTTGTATCCTCTTTTTTCAGCCTCTTTTAATAAATGTGACCTTATTTTATTTTTTACAAAATCAACTTCATCCCATCCCCATTCATTAAAAAGAAATGGAAGCTCCAAAACAGATATATCAGGGCAAATTGAGTTTGATATACCTCCTGATGCAGTAACAAGTGCTCCCTGCAGCTGTCCGGTTCGCATTTTACCTATATAATCCTCTTCATCTCCCATAACACCGCCCCAATACACATCAAACAGCACCTTCCCTTTTGAAGCCTTTGTAAGTTCCGGGAAAAAAGTTTCATCAAGATAAACCATGGCAGATATACCTTTTTGACCAAGAGTCGCAAGTTTAAATACAATTTTTTGATTATCTGCCATAGCTGTATTTACTACGAGTCCAAAAAATAAAATTGTTAGAATCAATTTTTTTGAAAATATTTTTCTACCTTTCACAACAATCTCCTTAATTTAACTTTTAATAAAAAAACGTTCGA
>DAOWNP010000068.1 GCA_030642545.1 Desulfobacteraceae bacterium
CTTTGTGATTTATAATCACAAAGGCTTTTTTTGTTTTTTATTTCAGGTAAAAATATTTAATGGTATGTATTATGCGAGAATATATTTTTTTTAAATATTTAATTTTATTTTTATATAATATGACTACGATATGATATGTAAATGTGATAGTTCTTTGTAAATTTCTTGACAGGTCTGTTTGCCTTGGATAATATCAATAAATTATACAATTATTCCTTTCAAAAAGTGCCATGTCATTAATTTTAATTTTAATTAACAGATAAGTAGAGTTTCGTATGAATTCAGAACAAATTAATATTATTTATATGTTTGTGAATGCAGGTCTGATGGTTCAGCTTGTTCTTATAACATTGTGTATTTTTTCTATAACATCCTGGGCAATTGTTATAAGTAAATATAAATATTTAAAAAGAGCTTTTTCAGATTCAGCACTGTTTATTGATTATTTTTGGAAAAGTGAAGATTTTGCAGAGGTTTTTGTAAAAGCAAAGCTTTTGTCTGGAAGTCCTGTGGCAAGAGTTTTCAGAATTGCTTATCTCGAGCTTAAAAAATTAAACAGATCAGGGTTATCTCTAAAAGCAAAACCAGGAATAAATGATAATCAGTTAATGTATAACAAGATTGGTGCTATGGATAATATAAAAAGATCATTAAGACGATCAATAGCAACAGAAGTAACGAAAATGACACAAAAAGTTCCTTTTCTCGCTACAACAGGAAATATAACCCCGTTTATCGGTCTTTTTGGTACAGTGTGGGGTATTATGAACTCGTTTCATGGGATAGGGAAACGCGGTTCAGCCAGCCTTGCTGTTGTGGCTCCAGGCATATCAGAAGCATTAATAGCAACTGCAATGGGTCTTGCTGTAGCTATTCCTGCTGTTATTGCGTTTAATTATTTTAATCAAAAAATAAGGGTTATAGAATCTGAACTTAACAGTTTTTCAGCGGATCTTTTAAACATTATTGAACGGGATGTTATTCGCTCAAAAGGAGAATAAAGATTGAATACAGGAGATAGTAATAACCAGTTAATGTCTGAGATAAATGTAACTCCTTTTGTAGATGTTATGCTTGTATTATTGATAATTTTTATGGTTACAGCTCCTATGATGACCCAGGGGGAAAAAGTCAATCTCCCAGAAACAACCTCAGCTCCTTTAAAAGCAGATGGCAAGCAGCTTATTATTACAATAGATAAAAAAAAACAGCTATATATAAATGATTTTAAAGTCAGCTCTTCTTTTTTTAAAGAGAAACTTTTAAAAATAATGGAAAACCGGCAAAATAAGGAAGTTTATCTTAAGGCAGATAAAGATATTGTTTATGGACATGTAATAAAGATTATGGGTGAAATTAAAGCAGCTGGAATAAATAAAATAGGTATGTTAACTGTTCCTGAAATAAAAAAATAAGTTTGCTATGAAAACTGATAAGTTGCAAATAGATTCATTGTTTTTTGCTGATTATAAAGATAGTAGACGAAATGTATTTTTATTAGTTTCACTGGTATTCCATCTTCTGTTTTTTGTTATGTTGAATTTTATTACAACAGACAGTTCTGATAAGTTTTTTATACCTGATGTTATTAGTGTTGATTTAACCTCTGTATCAGCTGTTTATAATCAAAAAACTGAGATTGCAATTAAAAAAAGCAGCTCAGGAGTAAAATCAAGAAAAAAGTTAGAAACTAAAAATGTTGTTTCTGTTTCCACAAGCAAGGAAAAAAAGAACAGGGAAGCTTCAAAGAGTTTATTTAAAAAAATGAAGATGAAGCATTCTTTAAAAAAAGAGACATATAACAGTTCAAAAATTGTTCAAACAGCTATCAAAAATATAAAAGAAAACATTGGTAATAGAAATAAAGAATCTATTTCAAGTGCTATAAGCAACATAAAGAAAAAAGTGAGTAAACAGGAAGCTCGTAGAGGTCATAAATTTTCAGGCAATACGAATAATACGATATCTGATGGAAAATCTAATAAAAGCAGCTTTATGAAAAGCAAGATTGATATTTATAAAGCAGAACTCAATTATAAAATACTTCAAAACTGGGTTTTTTCAAAACAGATGGCAGAAGGAAGAGATGACTGGGTTGCACAAATTGGTATAAGAATTAATAAAAATGGTACAGTCGAAAAGATATGGTTTCATAAGAGATCAGGAAATAATTATTATGATAATAGTTGCGAGATAGCAGTAAAAAAATCTGAGATGACTATACCGGCTTTACCTGAAGGATACCATGTACAGGATTTTATAATTACGTTTACTCCGTTAGATATATAGTTCTTTTATGTATTTAATTGTTTTTATCAAAATAAATATTATTAATATAAGGTTATGAATAAAAAGATAAAATTTTTATTGAATTGTTTTACTGTTTTTTTTATTATTGTTTTTATACAAGTAGATGTTTATGCAAAAAATAATTATGAGTATATTAACATAAGCAATCCATTTCTTGCAAAAATTCCTATAGCTATTGTTCCTTTTAAGGATATTACAAAAAATAATAAAGGAGATGTGGTATTATTAAACAATGGTGTAGATTATTTAATGGGAATGTTAAAATTTACCGGTTTTTTTAATATATTAGATAAAGATGCTTTTTTAACAGATTTTAAAAACACAGGGGTTATTTCTTCTTCTATTAATTTCAGGCAATTTACTACTGTTGGTGCTGAACTTTTAATTACCGGAGGGGAAAAAAAAAGTAAAGATGGGAAACTCGTTATTGAGCTGAGATTGTTTGATACATTTAAAGAGAAAATGTTGATTGGAAAACAGTATGAAGGACAATCTTCTGATAAAGAACGGATAATAAGGAGATTTGCAGGAGATGTGATTTATTATCTTACCGGTAAAAAAAGTGTTTTTGAAACTAAAATAGTTTTTGAATCAAAAATATCAGGCAAAAAAAATATTTTTATTTGTGATTTTGATGGGAAAAATTCTCGTAGAATTACGAAAAACAGATCTATTAATCTTTCTCCTTCCTGGTCAAGTGATTCAAAATGGATTGCATATACGTCGTTTAATAAAGGAAAACCTGATCTTTATATAAGAAATATTAAAGCTAAAAGAGGATCTATTATAAATTTCAAAGGTGCAAATATTTCACCGAGCTGGGTTCCGGGAAAATTTATGTTAGCAGCCAGTCTCTCTTTTTCAGGGGATTCTGATATATATTTGTTAACAGGAACAGGTAAAATCGTAAAAAAGCTGACAAATAAATGGGGAATTGATGTTTCACCATCTTTTTCTCCTGATGGTAAAAAGATGGCATTTGTATCAAGACGTTCAGGAACACCTCAAATATATATTAAAAATATTTATTCTGGTAATGTAAGACGGCTTACTTATGAAGGACGATACAATACAAATCCGAGCTGGTCTCCTGCTGGAGATAAAATAGCATATTCAGCAATGGTAAAAAATGATATTGATATATGTACAATAGATATAGCTGGTAAAAACAGATTAAAGCTTACATCTGATACAGCAGATAACGAGTCACCGTCATGGTCTCCTGATGGAAGCCTTATAGTTTTTAGTTCGAATAGAAACGGGCATTCCAGGATATATGTGATGACTTCATTTGGTACAGATCAGAGAATTCTTTTTACTATGAAAGGAGAGCAAACAAATCCTGAATGGTCAAAAAGTATTGTGCTTGATTGATCTGTGAAAAAGGAAATAATATATTTTGTAACTGTTACAGTATAATTTTAATTTATTAAAAACAGGAGGGAAAAATGCAGGAAAAACTTTTTATTAAATCGTTGCTGTGTGCTATGGTTTGTGGTTTTATGATATTTGCAGTTTCATGTGGTCCTAAAGTTGTTAAATCAACAGCACCTGAAGAAGTAGTGGAAAATGTGGAAAGTCAGGATATTTATCAGGATGATGCTGCTGAAGAAGAGGAGATGAACAGGCAGAGGGCTTTGGAAGAACAGTTGCTGGAAGAACAGCGTATTGCAGAAGAAGCTGTAAAAAAAGAAGCTCTGGAAAAATTTATAACTGAAAATGTTTATTTTGATTATAACGAATTTTTTTTAACTGAAGATGCTCAGGAGAGATTAAAAGATAAATGGATGTGGCTTAAGGATAATATGGATATTTCTGTGATTATTGAAGGACATTGTGATAGCCGCGGAACTACAGAATATAATCTTGGTCTTGGAGAGAAACGTGCTGAGAGTGTTAGAACTTTTTTAATTGATCTTGGTATAGACGGGGCAATGCTTACAAAAATAAGTTATGGAGAGGAAAAACCTGTTGATCCAGGTAACACTCCTTCCGCATGGGCAAAAAACAGAAGAGTTCATTTTACTATTGAGTAAAAAACATAGTTTTTAAGATAATGGTAAGGAACGAGGACAAACAACTTCCTCAATTATACATAATAGATTCAGGTTATCTTTGCCAGATCTAAAATCACAAAAAACAGTAGCTATTCCATAAGTTTTTGAGTTTTTAGATAAAACAAACTTAACTCTAAATCTATGTGTCTGCTCAACAGGCTGTAAAGCAGGCTGTTGAGGAAGTTATTTCATCTTAGTTCCTAATTTAAGTTGCATATCATTTTTTTTATTTTGTAACATTTCTGTATAGAAATTGGGTCATGGTTGAAATTAGAACTAAATTCTTATTTTTTATAATAAAATTATTTATTTTTATAATATGGAAACTAAAAAAAAAATCATAGCTGTTGTTTTATTACTTATATTTACAGGGTGTGCATTAAATCAGGATATGATCGCAATAAATGAGCGAGTGGAAGAACTTGAAGCTTTAAATAAAGCTCATGAAAAAGAATTAAAACAGATGTATTT
The DNA here is from genome assembly GCA_030642545.1 of Desulfobacteraceae bacterium. Classification (GTDB taxonomy): domain Bacteria; phylum Desulfobacterota; class Desulfobacteria; order Desulfobacterales; family DAOWNP01; genus DAOWNP01. The sequence continues at coordinate 4,839 of DAOWNP010000068.1, forward strand.
ACGTTTTAAAACAGGAAAATTAAAAGATAAAAATAAAAAAAAAGATTCAAGAAGTTTATTTGCTTCTGCTAAAGCAGGCTTAGATGTGGTGAGAGGTGAAATTCAGTCTTTAAGTGGTCAGATTGATGAAACTAATCATTTTGTAAAGATCCGTACGGACGACCTGATAATATCAAATCAGAGTCAGAAAGAGATGATTTTTAAAATAAGCAAAAGCATGGCAGACAGTATTAAGCGTATTGGGTATATTGAAGGATATCTGAATCTCGAAGTATCAAAAAAAAGAGTAACAAAAGGATCTTCTGATAGAAAGAGCAGAAAAAATCTGAATGAAAATCAGGCTTATGCACAGGCAAAGGCTGATTTTGATGGGAATAATCTTGAAGTATCAAAAGATAGATTTGTTGATTTTTTGAAGAAATATCCTCGTTCTAACAATGCGGATAATGCTCAGTTTTGGATTGGAGAAATTTATTATCGTGAGAAATGGTATGAAAAGGCAATATTGGAATATCAAAAGGTTATTGAAAAATACCCAAAGGGTAATAAAGTTCCGGCAGCTTACTTAAAGCAGGGGTTTGCTTTTAATAAATTAGGGCAGAAAAAAAATGCTCGTTTAATTTTAGAGCAATTGGGAAAAAAGTATCCTCGATCAAATGAAGCCAAGTTGGCAAAGAAAAAGTTAAAAAAAATATAAATTTTTATTTTATCTCCAATTCAAATAGAAAACTCATCTTTAATGTTTTTACTTTATCCTCATTTTTGTGCAAAAATTTTAAAAGATCAATTATTATGATAAAGATTATGGGTATTGATCCTGGTCTTGCATCAACTGGTATAGGTCTGGTATCAGGTTCTTTTGCAGTTATTAATAATTATTCTTTTGGAAGTATAAATACGTCTAAACATTATACTCAGCCGGTCAGATTAAATACTATCTATACTAAACTGGTAGATTTACTTAAAAAAGAACAACCTGATATAATGGTTGTTGAAGATGTATTTGTTTATGGTAAAAACCCTAAATCTGGAATAATACTGGGTAAGGTTTTAGGGATAATGCTTCTTGCCGGAGATAGATATGGAGTTCCTGTTATTGAGCTTCCTGTTAAAACAGTCAAGAAAATTTTAACAGGAAGCGGGAGTGCTTCAAAAAAGCAGCTTGAAATGTCTGTGCGCAGGATTTTAAAACATTACTGCTGTATTAAGCCGGATCATGCATCAGATGCTTTGGGGCTTGCTCTTGCTGGTTTGTTTAGATATGGTAAAAAGCTAAAAACAGGGGAAAAGATTTAATGATAGGGTATTTAGAAGGTAAAGTTATTGATAAATCAGAAGGGTATGTGCTTATATTGATAAATCAGATTGGATATGAAGTTGTTTTGCCTGGGATAGTCAGTAAGAGTATTGCGGAGAGAGCGGAAGGCGAAACTCTTTGTCTGCATATTTATTATCACCAGACAGAAAGACAGCCAAAACCTGTACTTATTGGATTTAATACCATAGAAGAAAAATCTTTTTTTAAATCTTTTATTACAGTTGAGGCCATAGGACCTTTAAAAGCTGTTAAAGCATTTAACTTCCCTGTTTTTGAAATTGCAGATGCCATTGAAAACAAAGATATTAAATTTTTAAAAGGATTAAATGGTATAGGTGACAGAACAGCAAAAAAAATTGTAGCAACTCTTCAGGGCAAGATGGGAAAATTCAGATCATCTGTTGAATATGAACAAGAAAATAATAAACAGACAGATGCTATTAGTGATAGTGTATTAAGGCAGGTTACAGATGTTTTGGTGAATCAGTTAGGTTATAAATTACCTGCAGCAAAAAAACTTATAAATTCAGCTGTACAGAGAAATAAAAATGTGTCTAATGCAGAGGAATTGTTTGATGAGATTTATAGTGGAGATAATTAAGCCATGAGTGATGATGTATTAACTTATTCATCTGACAAATCAGAAATAATGTCTGTTGCAAAAATGCCGGTAGATGATGAACCTGATGTTTTGTCTTTGAGACCTGACAGGTTGAGGGATTATGTTGGTCAGGCAAAGATAGTAAAAACTCTTCAGATAGCTATAGATGCAGCAAAACAAAGGCAGGAGGCTATTGATCATATCCTTTTACATGGCCCTCCCGGTTTAGGTAAAACGACTCTATCTCATATTATTGCAAATGAAATGGGGGGGAGGCTTACAGTAACATCAGGACCGGCTTTGGAAAAAGGTGGCGATCTTATAGGAATTTTAACTAATCTTGCAGAAGGGGATGTTTTATTTATTGATGAAATCCATAGAACTCCCAAGGCTGTAGAGGAATTTTTATATTCTGCTATGGAGGATTTTGCTGTTGATTTTATATTTGATAAGGGTGTTCATGCGAGAAGCCACAGATTTCGTTTAAAACCATTTACTCTTGTGGGGGCGACAACCAGAGTTGGCTTGTTGTCAGCACCTTTGCGTGATCGGTTTGGGATTTTTAGAAGTCTTGAATTTTATTCTCATGAAGAGCTTTTGGTAATCACTAAACGCTCAGCTGCAATATTATCTCAGTCAATAGAAGATACAGCAGCATTGGAACTTGCAGTACGCTCAAGAGGAACACCGCGTATTGTAAACAGACTTTTAAAAAGGGTAAGAGATTATGCTCAGGTAAAAGGAGATGGCTTTATTAAAATTGAAACTGTAAAAGATGCTCTTAGCTTAGAGGGAGTAGATAACAGAGGTTTAACAGAACTTGATCGAAGATTTTTAATGACTATAATAAAGTATTATAATGGAGGGCCTGTGGGTATTGATGCTATTTCTGCTACTCTTCAGGAAGAGACTGATACTTTGGTTGATGTTGTTGAGCCTTTTTTACTGAAAGACGGATTTGTAATCAGGACATCCTTAGGCAGAAAAGCTTCTGAATCTGCATATAAGCATTTAAAAATTGTAAAAAATAATTTGTTTTCATGGAGTTAAGGAACGCGGACAAAACTTTCTTCCGCCACATTCCTAAGAAATCCTAACATCGAATTATTGGGGGTATTTTGTTAAAAAATGTGTTCTTAGGGTTTTTTATTATATGTATATTATTGTTTGAAGCTTCCTGTTTTGCCGCAGTACATAAAAAAACAGATAAGGTTTATATAGCAAAAAATCCACAGTCAATAGTTTATCATGGAACAAAAAAACAGAAAGATTATGTTATTGTTGTTGAAAAAGAGATTCAGCAGCTTACACTTTATTTATCAGGTGGAACAGTTAAAAAAATTGCAAGATTTAAGTGTTCAACAGGTAAAGTTACCGGAGCTAAGAATAAATCAGGAGATAAAAAAACACCAGAAGGTGTTTATTTTTTTACAAAGAAATTTAAAAATAAATATATTTCAGATATTTATGGAATAATGGCTTTTCCTACTGATTATCCAAATATTTTTGATAAAAACTGTGGAAAAAATGGGAATGCTATCTGGCTGCATGGAACAAATAAAGTTTTAAAAAATTTTGATTCAAACGGATGTATAGTTTTAGAAGATAAAAATATTTTTAAAATTGCTTCTTATATTGAGTTAAACAGAACTCCGATTATTTTGATAGACAGGATCTCTTACAAAGAATCTGAGCAGATAAAAAGGAGCAGGCGTGAAATTACAGCTTTTATATCAAAATGGAGTAAAAGTCTTGAAACAGGTACTTATCATGAGTTTTTAGATAGATATAGTGATAAATATGCCCCTGAAATATACTGGTGGAACAGATGGATGAAATTGAGGGCGGGCTTAAAGTCAGAGTATTCATCTTTTGGTTTTACAACCAGAATTATATCTATATCAGCATATAAAGATATTTTTGTAGTGCTGGCTGATCAGATTTTAACAGCTAAGGGCAAGTCCGTTGAAATTGGAAGAAAAAAAATTTACCTGTCTTTTAAAAATGGTATTTATAAAATAGAAGGAGATGAGTTCTTAACCACATTTCATAAAAATAAATTAATACAAAAAGAAAAACCTGTCAATATCTCTGCTGTGATGTTGAAACAAAATATTGAAGCTGAAGCTGAAATAGTAAAATTAATTGGAAAGTGGAGTCGTTCATGGAGTTCTAAAAATATTGTAAAATACAAAAGCTGTTATTCAGATAATTTTTTTTCCAAAGGTAAAAATCTTAATGCATGGATAAAATACAAGAAAAAGTTAAATATAAGATATGGTAAAATTAATGTAGCTGTCAAAAAAATTGTTGTAGAAAATAGTTACAATAAAGCTACAGCAAGGTTCATACAGATTTATAGACGAAACGCTTATAAGGAAGTCGGAAGGAAACGGCTTGTTTTTAATTATGAAAACGGGAAATGGAAAATTGTTGAAGAAAACTGGTCAAAGCTTTAAAATCAAGGTTTTTAAAATTGTAATATTTATATTTTGTTTTGTATCTGTTTTTAATATAGATAACTCTTTTGCTCAAAACAGGAAGCATATTGTATATTTTGAAGGAACAGCTCATGAACTTCATATATACAAGATCTTTGGGAAAAAACCCGGAAAAACGCTTATGCTTATAGGTGGTATTCAGGGTGATGAACCAGGAGGCTTTTTATCAGCTGATCTTTATGCTGATTTTGTCTTAGAAAAAGGTAATCTTATTGTAGTACCAAGGGCAAATTTTTATTCTATTGTATTAAATAAAAGGGAAATTAATGAAGATCTGAATAGAAAGTTTGCTGGAAAAACAACAAGTAATTATGAAGATGAACTGGTAGTTATTTTAAAAGACCTTATTGCAGAAAGTGATTTTTTATTAAATCTTCATGATGGCTCTGGTTTTTATGCTGATAAGTGGATAAGTGCCCAGCGAAATCCTAAAAAATATGGTCAATCTATTATTGCAGATATAGATGTCTTTATAAATTTAAAAACAGGAAAAACCATTTATCTTGGGGATATTGCAAGGTCTATAATAAAAAAGATAAATAAAAATATAAAAAACAGGCAGTATTATTTTCATTTTAATAATCATAGAACAAAAGA